>NZ_VKHT01001503.1 GCF_014141535.1 Streptomyces alkaliphilus
CCGCCCGACCCGGCCCGCCTGCCAGGTCCTCCTCGATCCCGATGAACAGGTCCGTGTCGGCCAGCCGGATCCGGTCCCCCGTGGTGGGCCCGTAGAGGTCGGCGTAGGCGGCGCGGTCCAGCACGGGACGATCGCCGGTGGCTCGCGTTACCGGGTCACTCGTCATCGAGCGGTCCCCCGATCTCCCCGCGCAGGCCCGCCACGATCCGCCCGCCGGCCACCGGGACCAGACCCACCTCGACCGGCAGTCCGGGTTCGAAGCGCACGGCGGTGCCGGCGGCGATGGCGAGGCGGCGGCCGCGGGCCGCCGCGCGGTCGAACTCCAGCCCGGGGTTGGCCTCGGCGAAGTGGTAGTGGGAACCGACCTGCACCGGTCGGTCGGCGGTGTTCAGGACGGTCAGGCGGATGATGTCCGCCCCGGTGTGGAGCTCCACCGGGGTCTCGGCGTACAGGATCTCTCCGGGAATCACGGGGTGCCTCCGGACCGGCAGATGGGCTCGTGGACGGTGACGAGCTTGGTGCCGTCCGGGAAAGTGGCCTCCACCTGCACGTCGTGGATCATCTCGGGCACTCCCTCCATGACCTCCTCACGGGTGAGGACGGTGCGGCCGGAGACCATCAGCTCGGCGACGGTGCGTCCGTCCCGCGCCCCCTCCAGCACGTGGACGGTGATCAGCGCCACCGCCTCGGGGTGGTTCAGGCGCAGCCCCCGGGCTCGGCGCCGCTCGGCGACGTCGGCGGCCAGGTGGACGAGCAGGCGCTCCTGTTCGTGTGGGGTCAGGCGCACCGGGACCGCCCCCCGCGGGGGCGTGCCGGGTGGCCGGGGGACCGG
>NZ_VKHT01001504.1 GCF_014141535.1 Streptomyces alkaliphilus
CCGCCCGACCCCCGACGGTCTGCTGACCGCCTTCGACGCCAAGCTTCCCTTCACCCTCACCGAGGGCCAGCGCCGGGTGGGTGAGGAGATCTTCGCCGATCTGGCCGCCGACCACCCCATGCACCGGTTGCTCCAGGGCGAGGTGGGAAGCGGCAAGACCCTGGTGGCGCTGCGGGCCGTGCTCGGGGTGGTGGACAGCGGCGGGCAGGCGGCCCTGCTGGCTCCGACGGAGGTGTTGGCCCAGCAGCACCACCGCTCGATCGTGGAGATGATGGGCGAGTTGGCGGAGGGCGGTCTGTTGGGCGGTGCCGAGCACGGCACCCGGGTCACGCTCCTGACCGGTTCGATGGGGGCGGCCGCCCGCCGGCGGGCGTTGCTGGAGGCGGCCACCGGCGAGGCGGGCCTGGTCATCGGCACCCACGCGCTGATCGAGGACCGGGTGCGCTTCCACGACCTGGGCCTGGTGGTGGTCGACGAGCAGCACCGGTTCGGGGTACGGCAGCGGGACGCCCTGCGCTCGCGGGCGGAGCACCCCCCGCACCTGCTCGTGATGACCGCGACCCCCATCCCGCGCACCGTCGCGATGACGGTCTTCGGCGACCTGGAGATCTCGGTGCTGGACCAGTTGCCCGAGGGGCGCTCGCCGATCGCCACCCATGTCGTCCCCGCCGACGACAAGCCGCACTTCCTGCGGCGCGCCTGGGAACGGGTACGGGAGGAGGTCGCCGCGGGGCGGCAGGCGTACGTGGTGTGCCCCCGGATCGGTGACGGGCCCGAGGGGGTTCCCTCACCCGCTCCGGCCGTCGCTTCCGGGGGGTCCGGGGACGGGGG
>NZ_VKHT01001505.1 GCF_014141535.1 Streptomyces alkaliphilus
GACGAGGCGGGGTCGGGAGGGGCCGGGGTGCCCCGACCCCGGCCGCTTCACGGGCGCGCCGGCACGGGTCGGGGCGGATCCCGGGTCGCTTGCCGCCGGGGGGTTTCGAGCCTACGGTTGTTTCATGAATTCGTGAACACTCCGAAGATGATGATCGGGCCGGCAGGATGCGATCAGGGCCGCGTGCCGTCCGTCGATCGGCGGACGGCACGCGCCACGGACGCGATCACGGAGAGGACGGCACGTGCAGGAGGAGCGAATGGCGCCCCGGACGGAGTCGGGGGCCGCCGGCGGAGCGGTACCGGGGGAGACCGAGGGTCCCTGGACACCGGAGATCGCCGCCTTCGTCGAGCGCTTCGCCGGGGACCTCACCGACGCCGGCATCCAGCGGATGGCCTCCCGGGTCTTCGCCTGCCTGCTCATCGAGGACAGCGGGGCCCTCACCTCCGCCGAGATCGCCGAACGGCTGAGGGTGTCCTCCGGGGCGATCTCCGGGGCCGTCTCCTACCTCTCCCAGGTGCACCTGGTCTCCCGCGAACGCCAGCCCGGCACCCGCCGCGAGCGGTACCGGGTGCACCAGGACACCTGGCACCAGGCCATGTCCAACCGCGAACCCGTGCTCAACCGGTGGATCGCCAGCCTGCGCCACGGGATCGAGGTGGTCGGTCCCGACACCCCCGCCGGGCGGCGGCTGTCCGAGACCCTGGAGTTCATGGAGTTCATGCGCGTCGAGTTCCAGGAGGTCATGCGGCGTTGGGACGCCCGGCGGGCCGCCGCGTCCGCCGAGCCGGCCGAGGACACCCGCTGAGGGAGCCACCCGCCCCGGCCC
>NZ_VKHT01001506.1 GCF_014141535.1 Streptomyces alkaliphilus
GTTCCCCACCGCCCCGGGCCGTCCCGCCGGCGACCCCGACGCTCCCCGGGGACGGGTCCTGCTCGTCCGGTGTGCCGCCGAGGAGGTCCGAGATCCGCCGCAGCGTCGGATTCCAGCGGTGGTCGTGCCGTTCCGCCCGCCGCCGGGCCCGGGTCATGGCACGGGCCCGGCGCCCCCGGTACCGGCGTCGGGCCCACGGCGAGGTCGGCCGGGCCAGTCGGACCGCGCCCACCAGGGCGACGAACGGGATCAACACCCCCACCACGGCCAGCCACGGCTTCCCCTTGAGCAGCGCGAACAGCGCGCACACGAAGTGGAACAGGACGGTGCCGGTGACCGCCCAGCCGTTGCGCAGTTGTTCCTCGCTCAGGTTCTCCACCCCCAACGGCAGGTAGCCGGCCAGGACCAGCCCGACCACGGCCGCCGTCAACGCGACGACCTCCACGCTGCGTCGCCCCTCGTCGGTCCAGTAGACGTCGGCCAGGTGCAGGATGAGGGCGAACTCGTCGAGCACCAGACCGGCCCCGACCCCGAAGATCACCGCGCACACGATGGCGGGCCACCCGTCGTCCCCGGCGGCCACCGCGCCGAAGCCACCGATCGTCATGAGCACCACGCCGGGCACCGCGTGGTGGACGTGCAGCCCGCCGGTGGAGACGTTGCGGAAGGGGCCCCGACCGGCGCGGATCATCCGGGTGACCAGGCGCGCCCCCCCGAAGGCCCCCAGAAAGGCGACGAGCGCCCACAGCAGGGCGGGCCGGTCCGTGGCGGCCACGGCCAGGGACACACCACCGGGGGCCTCCGGGGGGAGGTCCGGGAAGGAGAGG
>NZ_VKHT01001507.1 GCF_014141535.1 Streptomyces alkaliphilus
ACCTACAAGAAGCTCACCCGGGGCTGAACCACAGTGCGACACCTGTTCCGTTGTCCGCTCCGCTGGGCGGACATGGATTCCTTCGGACACATCAACAACGTCGTCTTCCTGCGCTACCTGGAGGAGGCGCGCATCGACTTCCTCTGGCGCCTGGCGCGGGAGGCGGCCGAGGAGACGACCGTGTCCGGCGACGACCCCGGGTCCGGGGCGTCCGGCGACAGGGCCCCCGGGCCCGGCGCCGGACGCCCCGGCGTCTTCGACCCGGAGGTCCCCTTCTCGGGGACCACCGTGGTGGCCCGGCACGAGATCGACTACCTGCGCCCCTTGGTGCACCGACACGCGCCGGTCGACATCGAACTGTGGGTGACCAAGATCGGTGCCGCCGCGACCACCATCGGCTACGAGATGATCGACGGGGGTACGGTGCACGCCCGCGCCCGCACCGTCATCGTCCCCTACGACCTGGACAAGGAGCGTCCCCGCCGCCTCTCGGCGGTCGAACGGTCCTTCCTGGAACGGTACTTCGATGACGCCACCGACAACACGGCTGCGGTTCGCTGAGCCGGCCGACGCCGCCGTCCTCGCCGCCTTCCTCGGGCGTCACCTGAAGTGGGACCGGACGGCGGCGGTTCGGCTGCGCGCCGAGGGCGGCGTCCTCGCCGTCTTCGCCCGCCCCGCCCGCTTCGAGGTGGTGGCGGTGCTCCCGCTGCCCCTCGCCGCGACGGACGCGCCGGCGGAAACCCTGGACCTGACCGTCTCCGCCGGCGAACTGCTGGAGGGAATCGAGGGGCTCGACGGCATCGACGGCGCCCGGGGGGCGGAGCAG
>NZ_VKHT01001508.1 GCF_014141535.1 Streptomyces alkaliphilus
ACCGCGACCGTGCCGGCGACCCCGACGACGCCGATCCCGATGCCGGGGGCCACCTCGCCCCGACGCGTCCACCCGGGCGCGGCCCCGTGGCACCGGTGCGTCACTGTGTGCGCGACCAGGTGCTCGCCGCCCTGCGCGGCGCCCTCGCCGACGGGGACCTGCGTCCCGGCGAGGTGCACTCGGCCCCCCAGTTGGCCGTGCGCTGGGGCGTCTCGGCGGGCCCGGTGCGCGAGGCGATGCACCAGCTGATGAGCGAGGGCACGATCGAGGCGGTGCCCAACCGGGGCTTTCGGATCTGCGGCCTGACCGCCCGGGACCTCGCGGAACTGGCCGAACTGCGCGCCGCGCTGGAGGTCCCCGCCATCACGGCCCTGGCACGCGACCTGCCCCCCGCCCACTGGGTCGGCCTGCGCCCGCTCGCCGACGCCGCCGTGACCGCCGCCGCCCTCGGGGACGGCGCGGCCTACGCAGAGGCCGACCTGGCCTTCCACCGGGAACTCCTCGCCCCCGCCGGCAACCGGCAACTGGTGGCGGTCACCCAGCACCTGCACCGTCGCTCCCAGGCGCCGGTCATCGGAAGGCCCCCGCGCGGGGCCGCCGACCTGCTCGCCGACGCCCTGGAGCACGGCGCGCTGCTCGACGCCCTGGCCTCGGGCTCGCCGGACCGTGTCGAACGCATGGCCCGCGAGCACCTCACCGGCTGCTGACCGGACCGACCGGAACCGCCCCCGCCCGGCACGCCCCATGAGTCGCTCACGGTCGGGAACGCCCCCGCCGACCGGGTGAAACCGGCGGGAGCGCGGAAGAGCCCCGGGGAGCCCGTG
>NZ_VKHT01001509.1 GCF_014141535.1 Streptomyces alkaliphilus
GGGCGAGGGGAGGGGGACCGTCGCCAGGGTGAGGGCGTGGCGGCGGGCGGCGAGCTGGTCGAGCAGTTCGGCGCGTCGGACGGGGTCGGTCCCGACCGAGGCTTTGCCCAGGGCCTTGGACAGCCGGCGGGTGAGGCGTCGGCCGCGTCGGTTCCGCTGCTGTTGGGGGGCCATCTCGGCGAGGGCGGCGGCCAGGGCGACGGCGCGGGCGGTGGCACGGTCGCGGGTGATCTGCGCGGCGTCCCGGTCCCGGGCGGCCAGGCCCAGGCGGGAGAGGAGACGTTCGCGTGCCTCCCGCGCGAGGGTGGCGATCAGGCCCCGGGAGCCGGCTTCGGGGGAGCGCAGCCGCACCTCCAGGCCCATGGCCAGGTGCCAGAGCATCGCCGCCATCACGGGGCCGACGAAGGCGCGGACGGTGCCGCCGACCGGCCCGCTCTCGGCGTAGGCGGGGATCACCTGCACGGCGGTGATGACCCAGATCAAGGTGCCCGGCACTCCCGGTGCTCCCTGGGTGACCAGGTTCTGTCTGGCCATCAACGCGGTCGCGAAGAGGGCGAGTTCGGCGGCTGCGAACATCGCGGCGCGTTCGGCGGTGCCTGCCATGTCGAGGTGGTTGGCGGCGAAGCGCCAGCTGGTGTCGGCGCTGTAGGCGGTGCAGGCCAGCGCGGCCAGGGCGGCGACCTTGACGGCCGGGTTGCCCGAACGCTTCCGCGGACGCCGGGCACGCCGCAGGATCGCCCAACCGGTCAGGCCCAGGAGGCAGGCGCCGGTGGGGACACCGAGGGCGAGGAGGAGGGAGAGGTCGGGGGCGAGACCGAGGG
>NZ_VKHT01000151.1 GCF_014141535.1 Streptomyces alkaliphilus
GTCCCGCCCCCTCGACGCCGACCCGGGCGGGCTCGCTTGTCCCGGTGCCGCCCCGGCCACGGCCCCGTGGCGCTTCCTCCCGCACACCACCGCCCCCGGCGAGCGGGGCTCGACGGGAGCGGTGAAGTGCCGGAAAGAAACCGGAAAACCGGAAGGAGGGCTCAGGGCAGTTCGATGCCCGTGTCCCAGCCCTGCAGGGCGTTGACGCACAGGCAGTCCCGTTCGGTGGGGAGGGCCGCCACCGTGTCGAGCACCACGCCCCGCAGACGATCGATGTTCTGGGCGAAGACCTTCAGCACCTCGGCGTGGGAGACCCCCTCGCCGGTCTCCGCCCCCGCGTCCAGGTCCGTCACCAGCGCCAGGGAGGTGTAGCAGAGCTCGAGTTCACGCGCGAGGACCGCCTCGGGGTGACCGGTCATCCCGACCACGTCCCACCCCTGCGCCGCGTGCCAACGGGACTCCGCCCGGGCGGAGAAACGCGGCCCCTCGATCACGCACATGGTGCCGCCGTCCACCGGCTCCCACTCCCGCCCCCGGGCGGCGGCCAGCGCCACGGCCCGTCCGGAGGGGCAGTACGGGTCGGCGAAGGAGACGTGTGCGACGTTGGGAACCACTCCGTCGGCCCGGGTCTCCCCGTCGTAGAAGGTCTGCACCCGGTTCTTCGTCCGGTCCACCAACTGGTCGGGTATCACCAGGGTCCCCGGCCCCCGGTCCGGGCGCAGCCCTCCCGTGGCGCACGGCCCGAGGACCTGGCGGACGCCGAGACCGCGCAGCGCCCACAGGTTCGCCCGGTAGTTGATGCGGTTGGGCGGGAGTCGGTGGGTCCTGCCGTGTCGGGGCAGGAAGGCCACCGTTCGGCCCGCGACCTCACCCAGGAAGAGCGCGTCACTCGGGGGCCCGTAGGGAGTGTCCACGGTGACCTCGGTCACCTCGTCCAGGAAGGAGTAGAACCCCGAGCCGCCGATGACCCCGATCTCGGCGCGGGGGCTCATGCGGCCCCGGCGGAGGCGGGGGCCGAGGACGACGCGGAGGCCGTCGAGGAGGATCCGCCGGAACCGGAACCGGAACCGGAGGACGACGAGGAGGATGAGGAGCCGGAGGACGAGGACGTGCCCTCCTTGGCGCCGGACTTCTTCTCACCACCCGCCGGAGCGCTGCCGGAGGTGGAGCCGCGGCTGTCGTTGCGGTAGAAGCCGGAGCCCTTGAAGACGATCCCGACGGCGGAGAACACCTTCTTCAGCCGCCCCTGGCAGGCAGGGCACTCCGTGAGCGCGTCGTCGGTGAACTTCTGCACCACCTCGAGGCCGTCCCCGCAGGCGGTGCACTGGTACTGGTACGTCGGCACGTCTGTTCCTCCTGGCACTCTTCCGTGGTGAGTGCTAACGACGCTCCATCGTGCAACATTCCGGGCCCGTAGTCCACCGCGTCCCGGTGTCGCGGTGGTCACCGCCTCACCCACCACCAGCGAGGGCGCCGGCCGCCGGGGTCTCCCCGCGGCCGGACGACCCTCACTCCGAGGGGGTGCGCAGCGTCGACCATCCCCCGCCCAACTGTTCCGTCTCCACGGTTCGACTCAACTCCGGAGCACTGCCCCGGCTCAGCCAGCCGGCCAGCTTGCCGCCCCGACTGACGGCGTGCAGGCGGCGCTCGGTGGCCTCCCGCCCCCGGTCGGTCGTGACCACCAACAACTCGTCCCCGCGCCGCAGGGCGGTGGTGGGCTGTGGGACGAAGCTGGTGCCCTCACGCACCACCAGGGTGACCGCGGCCCCTGCGGGAAGCCGCAGCTCGGCGATCTCCACACCGTGCAGTCGGGATCGTCCCGGTACCGAGACCGACAGCAGATGTCCGTGCAGCCGGTCCAGGGGGGCGCACTCGATGTCCACGTCCCGGGCCTGATCGCTGTCGCCCAGGCGCAACCGGCGGGCCAACCAGGGCAGGGTGGGCCCCTGCACCAGGGTGAAGACCACCACCAGGACGAAGACGATGTTGAAGACCCGGTCGCTGCCCTCCACCCCGCTCACCATGGGAATGGTGGCCAGCACGATCGGCACCGCTCCGCGCAGCCCGGCCCAGGACATCAGGACGTGTTCCCGCCACGGTCTGCGGAAGGGCAGCAGCGAGAGCACCACCGACAGCGGTCGGGCGACCAGTGTCAGTGCCAGGCCGATGACGATGGCGGGCCAGAAGTCCGCCAGCAGTTCGGCGGGATTCACCAGTAGGCCCAACAGGACGAAGAGGCCGATCTGGGCCACCCACGCCATGGCGTCGGCGAAGCCCCGCGTGGCCGGTCCGTGTGGCAGGCCGGCGTTGCCGAGCACCAGGGCGGCTATGTAGACGGCGAGGAAGCCGCTGCCGTAGGTGAGTGCTGCGATCGCGTAGGCCAGACCGGTCAGGCCCAACACCGCGATCGGGTACAGACCGGAGGCCGGCAGCGCCACCTGCCGCAGCAGGTACGCACCCAGTTGGCCGATGACCAGGCCGATGACCAGTCCCACCACCAGTTGCAGGAGGATCTGCGCGGGCAGTACCAGCCACGACTCCGCCGAGCGGTCCATGGCACCCACGCTCGCGAAGGCGACCACGAGAAGCACCACGGGGGCGTCGTTGAAGCCGGACTCGGCCTCGAGGGTCCCGCTCAACCGACGCGGCAGCGGCACTTTCCGCAGCACGGAGAACACGGCTGCGGCGTCGGTCGAGGAGACAACGGCGCCCATGACGAGCGCGATCTGCCAATCCAATCCGAGCAACCAGTGGGCCGCCGCGGCGGTTACCCCCACACTGATGGCCACCCCCAGGGTGGCCAGTACGACGGCCGGGGGAACCGCTGGTTGGATGTGTTTCCATTTGGCGCTCAGGCCACCCTCGGCGAGGATGACGATCAGCGCCGCGTAGCCGAGGACCTGGGTCAGTTCGGCATCGCTGAAATCGATGCCGAGTCCGTCCTGACCCAGGGCCATGCCGATGGCGAGGTAGATGAGCAGGGTGGGCAGGCCGCTGCGTGCCGACAGCCGCACCGCCGCCACGGCGACGAGCAGGACGAGCGTGCACAGCAGCAGCAACAGGTTGAGGCGATCAACGGTCAGGGGTCAGTCACTCCCTTCGGGGGTGGCGGCCACCCGGCCCGGAGTGGGGGGATCGCCGATCCGGCCGCTTTTTTGCAGGCTACAGGTATATGACGTCGGCTCCTTTACGGGAAATTTACCATCTTGGGTATGGGGGAACCCCGGCGGCCACTCCCCCGGGGTCCACCCCTCCGGCGGTATGTCTATGGTTGCTGCAGCCCGCTCATCTGGCCCTGAAGGACAGCGATGCCCGCCTCCAAATCCATGCGACGCGTTCGGCTGCTCGCGATCGTGGTTGTCCTGTTGCTGTTGGGAGGTCTCACCGCCGGTGCCTTTTGGTCCGTGCAGACCGTGCGGGCATCGTTCCCGCAGGTCACCGGGCAGGTGAAGATCGAGGGGCTGAGCGCCCCCGTCACCGTCAGACGTGACGCCCACGGCATCCCGCAGCTGTACGCGGACACCGCCGAGGACCTCTTCCGCGCCCAGGGATTCGTCCACGCCCAGGACCGCTTCTGGGAGATGGACGTCCGCCGCCACCTGACGGCCGGTCGGCTCTCGGAGATGTTCGGTGAGGAGCAGGTGGAGACCGACGCCTTCCTGCGCACCCTCGGCTGGCGGGACGTCGCGCAGCGCGAATACGACGAACTCCTCGCCGAGGACACCAAGACCTACCTGCGGGCGTACGCCGACGGCGTCAACGCCTGGCTGGAGAAGCGCGAGGGTGCCGAACTCTCCGTGGAGTACGCGGTGCTCGGCCTGATCGGGGACTACGCCCCCGAGCCGTGGGACCCGGTGGACTCCGTCGCCTGGCTCAAGGCCATGGCATGGGACCTGCGCGGCAACCTCCAGGAGGAGATAGATCGCTCGCTGCTGGCCGGGCGCCTGTCCGCGGAGCAGATCGACGACCTCTACCCGCCCTATCCCTTCGACCGGAATCGGCCCATCGTCACCGACGGCACGGTGACCGACGGGGCCTACGCCCCCGCGGGTGACACCTCCGCACTGCCGACCGGCACCGGCTCCGCCGGCGACCCCGACGGTGCGGATGCCGGTGCCGGTGACGCCACCGAGGGCATCGAGGGCGCTCCGGACACCTCCACCGACGGCGAGGCGGGCGAGGAAGGCACGCGGACCGACGCCGGCACCGGAGAGGGCATCACGGGGGACGGGGAGGACGGGGAGGGCCTCACCACCCAACTTGCCGGTGTGGCGGACCTGCTGGACGCCGTCCCCGCCCTGCTCGGCCCCAACGGCAGCGGCATCGGCTCCAACTCCTGGGTGATCTCCGGTGAGTACACCACCACCGGCCAACCCCTGCTGGCCAACGACCCGCACCTGGCCCCCATGCTGCCTTCCATCTGGTACCAGATGGGCCTGCACTGCACCGATGTCGGCCCCGACTGTCCCTTCGAGGTGGCCGGCTTCACCTTCTCCGGCATGCCCGGGGTCGTCATCGGCCACAACGACTCCATCGCCTGGGGCTTCACCAACCTGGGCGCCGACGTCAGCGACCTGTACCTGGAGAAGCTCAGCGACGGCACCTACCTGCGCGACGGCGAGCAGATCCCCTACAGCACCCGTCGCGAGGTGATCGAGGTCGCCGGGGGCGAGCCCCGCGAGATCACGGTCCGTTCCACGGCCAACGGCCCGATCATCTCCGACCGCAGCGAGGAAATGCGCGACGCCGGTGTGCTGGCCCCGGTGACCGCCGGCGCCCCCGACCGCGGCCAGGGCTACGCCGTCTCGCTGCGCTGGACCGCGCTGGAGCCCTCCAACACGATGGACGCGGTCTTCAAGCTCAACGCCGCCACCGATTTCCCCGAATTCCGCGAGGCCGCCCGGGACTTCGCCGTGCCCTCGCAGAACCTCCTGTACGCCGACACCGAGGGCAACATCGGCTATCAGGCCCCCGGCCGGATACCGGTGCGAGGTGAGGGCGACGGCCGGTACCCCGCCCCCGGCTGGGACTCCGCCTACGACTGGGAGGGCTGGATCCCGCAGGACGAGCTGCCGTGGGAGTACAACCCCGACCGCGGCTACATCGTCACCGCCAACCAGGCGGTGATCGATCCCGAGGCGTACCCCTACGCGCTGACCGACGACTGGAGCTATGGCACCCGCAGCCGCCGGATAGAGGACCTCATCGAGGCCCGGATCCGCGACGGCGGCAAGATCTCCACGAACGACATGCGCACCATGCAGCTCGACGACAGCAACGAGATGGCCAAGATCCTGGTGCCGTACCTGCTGCGGATCGACATCGAGGACCCCTACATCCGCGAGGCCCAGGAACTCCTGGAGGGCTGGGACTACACCCAGGACGCCGACTCCGCCGCGGCGGCCTACTACAACGCGGTCTGGCGGCACGTGCTGCGCTTCGCCTTCGGCCACAAGCTCCCCAAGGAGGTCCGCGTCGAGGGCCAGTGTCTGCGGGTGCGTCCCGCGGACGAGTCCGGGCCGCTGGAGGACGCCCACGGCCGGGCCCGCCTGGTCACCGAGTGCGGCGAGCGATCCCCGGACAGTGCCCAGCCCGACGGTGGCGACCGGTGGTTCGAGGTGGTCCGGATCCTGCTCGAGGAGCCGGAGAGCGAGTGGTGGGTCTCCTCCGGCAACCGCACCACCCCCTCCTCCCGCGACCGGGACGAGCTGCTGGCCAAGGCGATGAAGGACGCCCGGTGGGAGCTGACCTCACTGCTGGGCAAGGACATCTCCACCTGGAGCTGGGGCCGGCTGCACCAGCTGGAGCTGACCAACCAGACCCTGGGCACCGCGGGCCCGGGCGTGGTGCGGGCCCTGCTCAACCGGGGCCCGTGGAACATCTCCGGTGGCCAGGACGCGGTGAACGCCACCGGATGGAACGCCGCCGGCGGCTACGGCGTGACCTGGGTGCCGTCGATGCGGATGGTGGTCAACCTGGCCGACTTCGACCAGTCGGTGTGGATCAACCTGACGGGCGCCTCCGGGCACGCCCACCACGCCCATTACACCGACCAGACCCGGTTGTGGGTCGACGGTGAGTACCTGCCGTGGGCGTGGACCGATGAGGCGGTCGAGGAGGCCACGGAGAACACCATGGCCCTGCTGCCGTGATCACGGGCCCCGGGGCGTCGCACGCCCCGGGGCCCGCTCGACGCACCCGACGGCGGTGGTCGCCGGACCGGTTCGGCCGGTTCCCGACCACCGCCGTCGGGCGTTTCCCCGATGGGCCCCCTGAGTCGTATTCCGTCGGGTGTGACGCGACGCCCCGGGGTGCCGTGGTCGGCCCGTCAGTCCGTCGTCGGGCGGGGGTCGCCGAAGCGGTGGGTCCCCTCCGGTGTGACGGCGAGGTGCACGGGCCGATCGTGCGTCTCGCGGGGCAGCTCGTCCACCACCTCGTGCCCGTAGAGCAGCACCGCCAGCAGAGGGCCCCCGCCGGTCGTGCTCCGTGCGCCGGTCGCGATCAGCCGGGCCAGGGCACGGTCGTAGCTGCCGCCGCCCCGCCCCAGGCGCACGCCCCGGGCGTCCACCGCGAGACCGGGCAACAGCACCACCTCGGCCTCGCGCACCGCCTCGGGCCCCAGGCGTTCGCCCGCCGGCTCGAAGAGGCGTACCCGACCCATCCCGTGTTCGGTCTCCCGCAGGGACTCCGGCCCCTCGTACGCGGCCCAGTCGAGGTCGTCATCGGGAAGGAGTACCGGCAGCAGGAGCCGGACGCCGCGTCGGCGCAACTCCTCCAGCAGCGGGCGGGTGCCGGGTTCCCGGCCGACCGCCACGTACGCGGCCACGGTCCGGGCCTCGGCGATCTCCGGGAGGGACAGCACCCGTGCGGTCAGCGACTCGGCGGCCTCCAGTGCCTCCTCGGCGGTCATCGCGGCCCGCACCGCCTGCAGGTCCCGGCGCACCTCACGTTTGCGCTCGGCGGTCGCGCCCTCCTCGGCCCGGTCCGTGACGGGCGATTCGGTGTCCCCGGGGGGCGTGCCCCCGGTCGATCCGCCGGATTCCGGGAAGTGCCTCATGCGATCCCGCCGTCCGTTTCCGTCACCCGTGCTCCCTCGCCTGTGATCCGTGATGTCACGGTTCTCCGTGCCGTTGCGTCGTCGTGCCGTCGTGCCGTGGTACCGGGATGCCCCGGTGACCCGGGGGCTCCCGGGGCCCGTGTTCACTCGGGTTCCCGAACAGAAGGTTTCCCGAACGCGGATTCGAGGGAAAATCCCGCCCTCGAATCGTGCCCATGGCATGACCATCCTCCCAAAAACCCACC
>NZ_VKHT01001510.1 GCF_014141535.1 Streptomyces alkaliphilus
CTCGGGACCCGCGGCGGGGCCGCCGGCGGGGAAGGGGTCGTACCCGCACAGCACCTCCTCCGCCGCGCCGGAGGCCAGGCCGGTGAGCAGGGCCCGGCCGTCGTCGCAGATCAGAACGGTGCGGGCGGTGAGGTTGCGGTGCACCCAGCCGTGCGCGTGGACCACCCGCAGGGCGGCCAGCAGGTCGGCGGCGACCTCGGCGGCCCGGTAGGGGTTCAGCGGGGCCTCGGCGAGCAGCGCGGCGAGCGGGCGGGCCGGGACCAGCTCACTGACGATCCACAGGCCGTCGCCCTGCACGAAGACGTCGAAGACCTGGTCCAGGCGGGCGTGGTCGGGCAGACCCGCGGTGGCCGCCGCCGCCTCCACGGCACGCCGCACCACCGGGTCGTCGGGGGTGCGGGTGGCCCGGGCGTATCCGCCGGGGCCGCCGGGGCCGCCGGGCCGGACGCCGTCGAGCGTCTCCGCGTCGACGACCTCGGGCAGCGGCACCTGTCGGACCAGCACCTCCTGGCCACTGGCCGTGTCGAAGGCCCTCGACTCGACGAGTTCGAACTCGTCGGTGGGAAGGCGCGGCAGTTGATAGCGGTCGGCCAGCACCCGTCCCGAGAAACCGTCCACGGCCCCTCCCCTCGTCGCCCCGTGTCGCCGTCCTGGCGGCGCCACGTCCGTTCGTCCGGTCCGCCCCGTGGGACCGGGCGCGTCCCCGGGATTCCGCGCCGGAGCGCGGAACCCGTCGATTCCTCGTCCTACCCGTCGGGGACGATCCGCTACCGGATCCTCCCCGTCTCCTGTCGTTCCGTCCTTCCCCGCCACCGGCCCC
>NZ_VKHT01001511.1 GCF_014141535.1 Streptomyces alkaliphilus
GCTGCGTGGACGGGCTCGCGCTGCGAGAGGCCTCGGGGGAGGAGGTGCTCGGCCCGGGAGTCGTGGTGCCGGGCGCGGGTTCCGGGGTCGCGGAGGGAGTGCCGGCCTCCGGAGTGGGCTCCGGCTCCGGGGTGTCCTTCGGCTCCTCGGTCTCCTCCGCTTCCTCCTCCACCTCCTCGACGTCCTTCCCGGTCTCCTTCTCCTCCACGGTTTCGGAGGGGGAGGCCGAGGGAAGCGAGGGGCGTTCCTCGCCGCGATCGGCGCTCTCCCCGCTCTCCCGACCGCCCTGGATGGAGGGGGTGCCGGGAATGTTGTCGGAGCGGTCGCCGCCCGCCTGGAAGGTGTGCAGATCGTCCAGGGTGAAGCGCTCGGACGCCCCGGGCAGGACTCCCGCGCCCGCGGCGACGGCGCCCACCGTCAGTGCGGCGGAGACGCCCAACAGGCCGGCTCTCGCCGGTGCCTGCTTGCGGTGCGTGCCCCTTCCGGGAGCGGATCGGCGGTGGCGTCCCATCGGCGGCACCGTCCTCCTGGAAACTCGACGACTGCGGTCCGGCCGTAACTGATCACGGCAGGGTGAAACATTCCGCACCTCACTCGAAAGGGTGAGGCGCGTCGGAGTGGACTGTACGGCATCCGGGTGAGAACCCGGGCGCGTGTGCCGGAAACGACCGGATAGCGTGCGTCACATGAGCCCTTCGGATCGCCGTACCCCGCCGAACTTCCCGGGAACGGGGGACTTTCGCCTCCCCGGGGGGAGGGACTCCGGTCCCCGGGGGAAGGAGTGTGGGGAAGGAGAGCGGGGAGAGAGGAGAAGAG
>NZ_VKHT01001512.1 GCF_014141535.1 Streptomyces alkaliphilus
GGATGTGGTGGGGGTGTGTTTGCCACGTTCCTGTGATTTGGTGGTGGGTTTATTGGGGGTGTTGAAGTCGGGGGCGGGGTTCGTGGCTGTTGATCCGGGTTATCCGGCTGAGCGTGTGGCGTTCATGTTGGAGGATTCGGGTGTTTCTTTGGTGTTGCGTTCGTTGGACGATGTTCCGGGTTTGTCGGGTGTTTCGGTGGAGTGTGGGCGTCCGGGTGTGGTGGGGGTTCCGGGTGATGTGGCGTATGTGATTTATACGTCGGGTTCGACGGGGCGTCCGAAGGGTGTGGTGATTGAGCATCGTCAGGTGGTGGCGATGTTGTCGTGGGCGGGGCGGGTGTTTTCGCGTGAGGTGTTGTCGGGGGTTTTCGCGGGGACGTCGGTGTCGTTCGATCTTTCGGTGTTCGAGTTGTTTGCTCCGTTGACGGTGGGTGGGACGGTTTTCGTTTCTCCTGATAGCGCGTTGGATTTGGTGGAGAATCCTTCGCGTTATGAGGGGGTGTCGTTGGTGAATACGGTGCCGTCGGTGATGCGTGAGTTGGTGGTGGCGGGGGCGGTTCCGGCTGGTGTGCGGGTGGTGAATTTGGCGGGGGAGCCCTTGTCGTCGGGGTTGGTGCGTGATGTGTGTGCGCTTCCGGGGGTGGAGGCGGTGAACAATCTTTACGGGCCGAGTGAGGATACGACGTATTCGACGTTCGCGATGAGTGTTGTGGGGGATGGGCGGACGCCGATCGGGGTTCCGGTGGATGGGACGTCGGCGTATGTGTTGGACGGTTTTTTGCGGTTGGTTCCGTTCGGTGCGGTGGGGGAGTTG
>NZ_VKHT01001513.1 GCF_014141535.1 Streptomyces alkaliphilus
GGAGGGGGTCGCGAGGGGGTGAAGGACCGGGAGCCGGGGTCAGTGCCCGGAACGCGGTCCCCGTCGTCTGGGCAGGGCCGTCACGCCCGCCGCGCCGGAGTCCGGTGGCAGCCCCGCGCACTGTGCCAGCAACGCGCACCACGCCAACAGGTGGTCCTCCGGCTCCCAGGGCTCAACGGGCGACCACGACGCCCGCACCTCGATCTCCACCCGGGGCCTGCGATCCGCCAGCCCTCCGAAGAAGTACGACCCCGAGCGGGTCACCGTGCCGCTGGGTTCCTCGCTTCCGGGCACCCGGGCCTCCAGCGCCTCCGTCAGCCAGGACCAGGCGACCTCCGGCAGCAGCGGATCGGTGCCCAACTCCGGCTCCAGCTCCGCCCGGGTCAGCGTCACCACCCGGAACGGGCCGTTCCACCCCTCCTGACCGGCGGGGTCGTACAGCAGCACGAAGCGGCCGTCGGCCACCTCGTGGTCCTCCTCCGGATGTCCCGGCGCGGTCGGCACCAGCACCGATGCCGCCACCGCGTGGGCGAACGGGGCGGGCCGCCGCGGCGGCGGCATCGTGGAGAGCCGCACCTCCCGGCGCGGCCGGGCCGCGTCCAACGCGGCCACCGCACTGCGGAAGGCCGCGGGTCCCCCGGCGCCGGGGTCGTTCATAGGCTCGTGCCCCTCCGCAATCCGTGGTCGCGCGGCTGCCATGGCCGGTAACCCTATGCTTCCGGGCGCCGGGGAGCCGGTAGCCGCACCCGCGTGGCGCGGGGCCGATCCCGAACGTGGGAGACTGCGGGGTGTGAGCGAGCGCAGCGAGAG
>NZ_VKHT01001514.1 GCF_014141535.1 Streptomyces alkaliphilus
CCCCGAACCCGAACCGGCCGCGAAGCCCGAACCGGAGGCGGCGCCGGAGCCCGTCGGCGCGGTGACGGCGGAGCCCGGCCCCGCCATCTCCCTGGAGAAGGTGAAGGCGGCCGGTGGCGCGGGTCTGGCCAAGATGTACAAGTCGGCCGGGGTCTCGCTGGAGAAGGCGGGACTCGCCGGGCAGCGGGCCGCCGTCTACCTGGTGCTGGACCGGTCGGGTTCGATGCGCCAGTACTACAAGGACGGCACCGTGCAGCACCTCGCCGAGCAGGCGCTGGCGCTGTCCGCCAACCTCGATGACGACGGCGTGGTGCCGGTGGTCTTCTTCTCCACCGATGTGGACGGCGTCGCGGAGATCTCCCTGGACAACCACAAGGGCCGCGTCCAGGAGTTGCACGACTCCTACGGGCACATGGGGCGGACCAACTACCACCTGGCCATGCAGGCGGTGGTCGACCACTACACCGAGTCCGGCGCGACCGACCCGGCGTTCGTGATCTTCCAGACCGACGGCGCCCCGACCTCCCGCACCGCCGCCAAGCAGGCGCTGTGCAGGGCGGCGAAGCTTCCGCTGTTCTGGCAGTTCGTGGGCTTCGGCGGCAGTGCCGACAGCAACCAGTTCGACTTCCTGCGCAAGCTGGACACCCTGGCGGTGCCCAAGGCGCGAGTGGTGGACAACGCCGGCTTCTTCCACGCCGGTGACGACCCCATGGCCATGACCGACAACCGGCTGTACAAGCAGCTGACGGCGGAGTTCCCGCAGTGGCTCACCGCCGCCCGGGAGGCCGGCGTCATCCGCTGAGGGCCCT
>NZ_VKHT01001515.1 GCF_014141535.1 Streptomyces alkaliphilus
GTCGGGAGATCCGGTTCGGCCGCGCCGGCGAGCCGATCGCGCCAGTACGCGAGCCCTTCCTCGTCACGGGGCGAACCGGCCTGCCAATGGGCGAAGTCGCCGTACTGCGGGTGCGGGGCCGGGCGACTCTCGGCAGGTGATTCACCCGCGACCGACGCGCAGTAGAGGTGGGCGATCTCCTCCAGTAGGAGAGTGAGGGTCCAGCCATCGGCAACGGTGTGGTGCAGGGACAGCATGAGGAGATGCGTGTCATCGGGCCGTCGGACGAGATCCGCCCGGAACAGCGGTCCCTCGGACAGGTCAACCGCGGCTTCGGTCCACCGGGCCAGTAGCTCGCGTTCCCCTTCGGGAGTCCCATCGACGGGGGCTGTGTCCCGAAAGCCCCCGTGCCACTCGGGGTGAACGACCTGGACCACCTCGCCGTGCTCCTCCCGCAGGGTCGTTCGCAGCACCTCATGGCGTCGGGCCACCTCGCCGATGGCGTCCACCATGGCCCGTCTGTCGAGGGGGCCGCTGATGCTTGCCCCCCCGGCGATCCGATAGGCGCGGGCGGCCCGGGGGTCCAGTGAACACAGCAGCCACAGGCGCTTTTGACCGGAGGTTGCGGGGAGGGTGATGGTTCCATCGGGATTGCGGACACGTGGCGCCCGCGGGATGGGGAGGTGGCGATCACCGAACCGGGGGAGGTGTTGGGCGAGGTCGGCGAGGACGGGATGCTCGAAGACCAGCCGGAGCGGCACCCGGATGTCCAGGGCCCGACCCAGACGGTGGGTGAGGCGGGTGGCGAGGAGGGAATGACCACCGAGA
>NZ_VKHT01001516.1 GCF_014141535.1 Streptomyces alkaliphilus
GGGCGGGGGCGGTGCTCTTCGCCGCCTGCGACGGAATGCGGATGGCGACCGTGCTGGTCTGTCTGGGCGCGGCCAACGCGCTGGCCGACCCGGCCCGGCTGCTGAAGTCGCTGCCCGGGGCGCTGTACGAGGTGGGGACGGCGGTGGTGGTGGCGATGACCTTCGCCCCCCGCCTGGTCTCGGACCTGGTGCGGACCCGTTCCGCGCAGCGACTGCGGGGGCGGCCGGATCGCGGCGTGCGCGGTCTGCGCCGGGTGGCGCTGCCGGTGCTGGAAAGCTCGTTGGAACGCGCGGTGGCACTGGCCGCCGCGATGGACACCCGCGGCTACGGCCGGGTGGCCGAGGTGTCACCGGCGGTGCGGCGCGCCACGGCCGTCCTCACCCCGGGCGGCCTGCTGGGGGTGTGCGCGGGGGTCTACGGTGCGCTGGCGGACGGTGGAACCGCCCCGATCGTCCTGCTGTCGGTCGGTACGGCCGCCGCCCTCGCCGGACTGCGGCTGGGCGGACGGCGGAGCGTGCGGACCCGTCACCGGCCGGACCGGTGGGGCGGCCGGGCGTGGCTGGTCACCGCCTCGGGGTGGGTTCCGATGGCGGTGTTCGCCCTGGTGGCGGCGGTGGACCCGGCCTCCCTGCAGCAGCCGGTGGCGCCGCCGGACTGGCCCCCCGGGGCCCCCGCCGCGCTGGTCGGGGCCCTGGTGGGGTTGGTGCCCGCCGTGGTGGCCCCGCTGCCGGCCGGTCGTTCCGGCGGCCCCGGGGCGCCGGAACGGCGCGTCGACGGACCTCCGGGGGCGACGGTCCCCGCTCCCC
>NZ_VKHT01001517.1 GCF_014141535.1 Streptomyces alkaliphilus
CTCCGCCACCCGCATCGGAGGGACCTCATGAGCACCGCGCGCACCGCACCCGTCGTCCTGGACACCACCGGCCGGCGCCTACCGGCACAGATCACCGAATTGCGCGAGGCCGGCCCCGCAGCCCGCGTGGAGCTGCCCGACGGCCTGACCGCGTGGGCCATCACCCGCGGTGAGGTCGCCAAACGCCTGCTGACCCACCCGGGCATCTCCAAGGACGCCCGCAAGAGCTGGCCCGGCTACCGGCCCGGCCGATACCCCTGGCTGACCGCGTGGGTGGACGTGGTCTCCATGTTCACCAGCGACGGGGAGGACCACACCCGGCTGAGGAAACTCGTCGGACGGGCCTTCACCCCCCAGCGCATACGGGAGATGCGACCGGCCATCGAGACCATCGTCACCGACCTCCTCGACGACCTCGAAGACCGGGCCCCCGACCGCCCCGTCGACCTGCGCGCCGCCTTCTCCCACCCCGTGCCCACGCGGGTGATCTGCGACCTCTTCGGCGTCCCCGACGCCCAGCGCCCGCGAATGCTGCGCGTCATCGACTCGGTGCTGGACACCACCGCCGACACCGAGCGCGCCACCCGCATACGCGACGAGCTGTACACGGCCATGACCACCCTGATCGAAACCAAGCGCACCACCCCGGGCCCGGACCTGACCAGCACCCTCCTCACCGCCCGCGACGACGGGGACCGGCTCGATGAGACGGAACTCCTCTCCACGCTCATCCTCATGATCGGCGCCGGAAGCGAGACCGCCGTCGCCCTGATCAACCACCTCACCCACACCCTGCTCACCCACCC
>NZ_VKHT01001518.1 GCF_014141535.1 Streptomyces alkaliphilus
CACGGGGACCGGTTCCGACGGCTTGCCCCGATGGCGCGGCACACCGAGGCTGGAAGACGGTGCCACCGTTCCCGTCCCCGGGAGTGCGAGCGATGTCCGCGATCCCCGACCCCTTCGCGTCCCGCCGCGGACCGCTGTGGCTGCACCCGGACGACGACCTGGCCCCCAACCGTCCCGGCGAGTGGCTGCGCGGCCTCCCCGAGCTGTCCACCGCGGAACCCGTCCTTCGACGCGTGACGGGACGGCTGCTCGGTCGTCGCGCACATCTGGACGAACTCGAACGACGCATGACCGGTGAGGTCCTGGTGGGGACCGCGCTGGACCGACTGGAACCGACCGGGCGCCGCACCCTGCACTCCCTGCCCCTGCCCGCGCGCGCCGTCCTGGCACACCTGACGATCGGTCCGGGCGGGGTGTTCGCGGTGCACACCGTCAATCCGGCCGGCGGGCCGGTGGTGCTCGGAGCCCCCGGCGGCCCCGACGGGACGGGGGACCTGCTCCGGGTCGGTTCCCGTTCCGAACCCCACCCCAGGCTCTGCCGACGGGCGGCCGTCCGGGCCGCTCACGTACTGGGCCGGGCGGTCGGTGAGCCGGTGGAGGTGCGGCCCGTCCTCGCGGTGGTCTCCCGGCGGATCCGGATGGTCCGTCGCCCCGCCGACCTCCTGGTCCTCGCCATACCGGACGGGACGCCGCCGACGGTGCTGGACCGCGGCACGCCGGTCCTCAAGCCCGATCGGGTCGAGGAACTGTACGCGCTGGCCCGCGACCGCCGTATCTGGCACGACGGGTGGGGGTGACAGCTGT
>NZ_VKHT01001519.1 GCF_014141535.1 Streptomyces alkaliphilus
GGCCGGTGGGTCAGCGCAGGATGCCCGCCCGACGGGCGGCGGCCAGCCAGGCGGGGAATTCCGAGAGCAGCCGGTCGTACAGCTCGGTGTCGGAAAGGTGATCGATGTCGTCCACGGAGAAGAACCCGACGTTGTCCACCCGGCGGCCGGTGAGGGTGTCCAGGCGTTCCAGCACCCCGTAGTCCGACCGACCCAGACCGACGAACTGCCAGAAGATCGGCTCCTCGACCGCCTCCCGCAGTTCGCGCTCGATCTCCGCGTTGCGGTAGACACCGCCGTCGGAGAAGAACAGGACGAGCACGGGCAGCGGCGAGGGGTCGGAGCGCACGTGCGCGCGCACCTCGGCGATGACCTTCTGCTCCTCGTTCTGAATACCGACGGCGCGCATGTCCACCTGCCGGGAATCCAGCTCGCGCGGGCGCCTGCGGGGTCGGCCGAACAGGCTCATCCGTCCCACCCGAACGTGCAGCCGCAGCCACTCGGGCAGCTCGGCGAGGCGCAGGTCCGGGAGGCGTGCGGGGGAGGAGGCGAAGGTCCACGCCCGCATGCCGCCCTCGTCGTCGAGTTGGGCGGCGACCGCCGCCATGCGCTCCACCACCCCGGTGACGGTGCCCTTGGCGTAGAGGGCGCTCATCGAGCCGGAGGCGTCCAGCACGAGGATCACCCGGGCGCGCACGTCACGGGCGCCCCGCTTCTCCAGGCTGACGGCGACCTGACGCTTGCGCAGCGACAGCCGCTCGGCCATGTCGGAGGGCAGGCTCCGGCCGGGGGTGCCGACTCCCGGACCGGGGGCGGCGGGGAC
>NZ_VKHT01000152.1 GCF_014141535.1 Streptomyces alkaliphilus
GGGTCGAGGAGTCCGACGGGGCGGACCCCGGTGACGGCGGTGGGTCGGGGGACCGCCGTCCGCCGTTGGCGGTCCTCGACGTCGCCCGGTCCCTGGCGGAGGGCCCGCTGGCGGGCCTGCGGGTCGCCGAGTTGCACGGCCGGATGGCGCCCGAGGCCAAGGACGAGGTGATGCGCCGCTTCTCCGCCGGGGAGATCGATGTCCTGGTGGCCACCACCGTCATCGAGGTCGGGGTGAACGTCCCCAACGCCACGGTGATGGCGATCATGGACGCGGACCGTTTCGGTGTCTCCCAGCTGCACCAGCTGCGGGGCCGGGTGGGACGCGGTGAGCACCCCGGGCTGTGTCTGCTGGTGACCGATCTGCCGGAGGTCGCCCCCGCGCGGGCCCGACTGGAGGCGGTGGCCTCGACCCGGGACGGCTTCGAGCTCTCCCGCATCGACCTGGAGCAGCGGCGCGAGGGCGACGTGCTCGGCCAGGCGCAGTCGGGTGGACGCAGCTCGTTGCGGATGCTCGCCGTCATCGAGGACGAAGACATCATCGAGGAGGCGCGGCGAGAGGCCGGGGAATTGGTGGAGCGCGATCCGGAGCTGACCCGCACGCCCGCGCTGCGCACCGCCCTGGAGGCGTTGCTCGACGCGGAGCGGGAGGAGTTCCTCGAGCGGGGCTGAGACCGTGCCCGCTCTTCGAAACCACCTCCCGCCCGGCTCGCCGCCCCGGCCCCGGGGGCGTTCCGGGCCATCACCCCGGGGGCGGCGTCGGGGCGGGCCGCCGTCACCCCGGATTGTCGGTGCCGCCCGGGAGAATGGGGATGTTCCGCGGTGATCCGTTCGGATCCGCGCGGTTTCATCCCGGCCCGTCGGGCCCGGACCACTGGGGGTCATCCATGGCGTTCCGACACACCAACGAGCTTCCCCTCGGGGACAAGATCTTCCGCGTCGAGCTGGCCAGCGACGACGACATCACCCTCACCCTGACCCTGACCGGGTGGCGCGAGGAGGAGCCGGGCACGCCGATCGCGGGCGGCATGCTCACCATGCCGCTCGCCGACGTCCCCACCCTGCGCATCGCCCTCAACCGCGGTCTGCGCGCGTTGGCCCTCGCGGCGGATGTCGCCGAGCCCATTCCGGACCGGGACATCCTCCGCGAGTTGTTCCCCGGCCACGGCGCCCCGTGGGTCCCGCAGCACGAGGAGGACCTGACCCGTCGGTTCCACGCGGGGGAGACGGTGGCGCGGATCGCCGCCCGCTTCGGACGAACCCCGGACTCGGTGCGCGCCAAGCTCCGGGAGCTGGGCCACGACCCGCGCCGACCGGAGTACTGCCCGCCGGACGGCTGCCTGTCGTGGTCCCGGTACGCCTCGCCGGCGCTGCTCGGCGCGCCTCTCGCGGAGGACGGTACGCCGGACTGACCCCCGACTCCCGCAGCGGGCCGGCCCCGGGCCCGACCGCCCGGGCCGGCCCGCGGCGCGCCGACTCCTCCGGCGCCGCCGGGCGGCACCCACCCGGCGGCGCCGTATAGCGTGGGACGCACCGTTCCCCACCGCTATCGAAGGACCCCGATGACCCGCGTGATCGCCGGCGCCGCGGGCGGCCGTCGGCTGGCCGTGCCGCCCGGTGGCGGCACCCGTCCCACCTCGGACCGGGCCAGGGAGGGCCTGTTCTCCACCTGGGAGGCTCTGTACGGCCCCCTGGACGGGGCGGCCGTCCTGGACCTCTTCGCGGGCTCCGGCGCGGTCGGGCTGGAGGCCCTGTCGCGGGGCGCCCGCCGGGTGCTGCTGGTGGAGTCCGACCGCCGCGCGGCCCGGGTGGTGCGGGAGAACATCGGCGCGCTCGGTCTGCCGGGGGCGGAGGTGCGGGCGGACCGGGTCGAGCGGGTGGTCGCGGGGCCCCCGCCCGCCGGCCCCTTCGACCTGGTCTTCCTCGACCCGCCCTACGCCCTCGGGGAGACGGCGGTCCGCGAGATCCTGCTCACACTCCGCTCCGGGGGGTGGCTGGCCGACAGCGGACTCGTCACGGTGGAGCGTGGCACCAGGGGCGGCACGTCACCCTGGCCGACCGGCTTCTCCGCCCTGCGCTCCCGTCGGTACGGCGAGGGAACGCTCTGGTACGGTCGCGCCGCCGAAGATGAAGTTACCGACCGGTCATGACGGGCCGGGAGAGCGAGGAGAGACCGTTGCGACGCGCGGTTTGCCCGGGGTCGTTCGACCCGATCACCAATGGCCATATCGACATCATCAGCCGCGCCTCCCGGCTTTACGACGTGGTGCACGTGACGGTGATGATCAACAAGTCCAAGAGCGGCCTGTTCACGGTGGAGGAGCGCATCGCCCTCATCGAGGAGGTCACCTCGGCGTACGGCAACGTGCGGGTCGAGGCCTTCCACGGCCTCCTGGTGGACTACTGCAAGCAGCGCGACATCCCCGCCATCGTCAAGGGGCTGCGTGCCGTCAGCGACTTCGACTACGAGTTGCAGATGGCACAGATGAACAACGGCCTCTCGGGGGTGGAGACCCTCTTCGTGCCCACCAGTCCCACCTACAGCTTCCTCTCCTCCAGTCTGGTCAAGGAGGTCGCCACCTGGGGAGGGGACGTCTCCCACCTGGTGCCGCCCACGGTGCTGGAGGCGCTGGTGGGGAAGCTTCGCCGGCCCTGAGCCGGAGCACGGGGCGGGGAACGATCCGGGCGTCCGTCCGGGGGTGACCCGCGCCCGGCGCGCCCCGGCGCCCCGCCCAAAGGCCCGCGCGCCCCGGGATCGGCTGTCCCCCGGGGGCCCGACGGTCGTACAGTCACCCCGTGGACGTACACCAGAAGCTCGACGAGATCGTCGCGTCGGTCGGCAACGCCAAGGCCATGCCGATGTCGGCGTCCTGCGTGATCAACCGGGGCGAGCTCCTCGCCCGCCTCGAGGAACTGCGCGGCGCCCTTCCCGGCTCCCTGGCCGAGGCCAGCCGGGTCCTCGGCGGGCGGGAGGAGGTCGTCGCCGACGCCCACCGCGAGGCACAGCGCATCGTCGAGGCCGCCCGGGCCGAGCGGGGCTCCCTCGTGGAGAACACCCACATCGCCCGTGAGGCCCGCGCGGAGGCCGACCGCATCCTGGCGGAGGCCCGTCGGGAGGCGGCGGAGATCCGTGCCGAGGCCGACGACTACGTGGACAGCAAGCTCGCCAACTTCGAGGTCGTCCTCGGGAAGACCATCGACTCCGTCGGCCGCGGCCGGGAGAAGCTCCTGGGCGCGGGGCGCGACGGTGACCCCGAACTGCTCCTGGAGCGCGCCGACACCTACGTCGAGGATCAGTTCGCCGCGATCGAGACGGTGTTGCGCAAGACCCTGGAGGCGGTCGGGCGGGGTCGGAACAAGCTCACCGGCCACCGGCCGATCGACGAGCTGGCCGAGCACATGGCGGCGGGGGAGGGGCGCCCCCCGGAGGTCCACCCCCTGGATCTCGCGATGGCCGGCGCGGCGGGAGTGCCGTCCGCCGACCCGCCGGCCGACGGCTCGGCCGGGTGGACGACGGGGGCGGCGTACCCCGCGCACGACACCGGGTGGGGGCCCGGCGGGGACCCGCACCAGCCGGTCGCGGCCCCGACCGGTGGCGCCTGGACCGGGGCGGGCGGCTATTCCGACCACCCCGGGGAGGCGTACGGCACGCACCCCGGCGCTCCCGCCGGATACCCCGACCACACCGGTCACGAGGGCGGCGGGCAGCCGGGCCACGGGCATCCGACGCACGCCGGTGCCGGGCATGAGGCGGCCGGCTTCTTCGACACCGGCTTCATCGATCCCGAGCAACTGCGCCGCTACGAGCAGGGACGCTGAGCCCTCTCCGGCGTCGGCCGGCGGACCCCCTTGGCGGGGGACGGTTTGGGTCGGAAGCGGACCGTGGCGTATTCTGTTCCTTCGGCTGCGGTGACACCCGCGGCCCGCGTCGCCCGGACCCCGCCGTATGCCCCGGTACGACCCGGAGGCTCGGCTGTCGGCCCCTCGGCCGTCCGGCCTGCGCACCCCGATCCGCACCACTCACAGAAGGCGAAGAGTCCTGAAAGCCGCCCTGAACCCCCGCGCCCCCCTCGTGTTCGGTACGCACGAGCTGGGACGGCGTCCGGGCGCGCTCCTCGAGGTCTCCCGCACCGCGGAGGCCCCCGCCGACCTGGGCACCGACGTGCTCGGGGTCCCGGAGGGGGCGCCGATGGAGGTCTTCCTCCGGCTGGAGTCGGTGATGGACGGGGTCCTGGTCACCGGGACCGTCCGCACCTCCCTCGTGGGGGAGTGCGTAAGGTGTCTGGAACCGCTTCGCCGGGAGTGCGAGGCGGACTTCCAGGAGTTGTACTCCTACCCCGACGCCGATGCCGGGGGCCGCTCAGCGGACACCGGCGACGACGTCGGGGAGGAGACGCTGTTCCTCGAGGGCGAGTTGTTCGACCTCGAACCCGTGTTGCGGGACGCGGTGGTGCTTTCACTGCCCCTGCAGCCGGTGTGCCGGGAGGATTGTCCGGGTCTGTGTCCCGAGTGCGGGACACGGCTGGAGACCGATCCGGACCACCGGCACGACGACGCCGTCGACATCCGTTGGGCGGCGCTGCGGGAGCTGTCGGGGACCCTCGGGTCCGCGGGGGCCGAAGCGGAAGAAGAGAAACCTCCCCGCGCCGGCGGGGACGAACCACAGGAGAAGTAGCCGTGGCCGTTCCGAAGCGGAAGATGTCGCGCAGCAACACGCGCCACCGCCGGTCGCAGTGGAAGGCTGCGGTCCCCAACCTCGCCGCGTGCGGGGGTTGCCGCGAGCCCAAGCTGCAGCACACCGCGTGCACCAACTGCGGCACCTACAACCGCCGCCAGGTGCTTGAGGTCTGACGGGCGGGTGACGGGCTCCATGCCGGACGCCGGCACCACGCGTTCCGCGGTGTCCGCGGAGGAGATCTCGTCCCCTGCGACCCTGGAAGGGCGGCTCGGCTACAAGGTCGAGACCGCCCTTCTGGTGCGTGCGCTGACCCATCGCAGCTACGCCTACGAGCACGGGGGACTTCCCACCAACGAACGGCTGGAGTTCCTCGGGGACTCCGTCCTCGGCCTGGTGGTCACCGACACGCTCTACAAGCGACACCCCGAGCTGCCCGAGGGACAACTGGCCAAACTGAGGGCCGCGGTGGTCAACTCCCGTGCCCTCGCGGAGGTTGCCCGGAGTCTGGACCTGGGCGCCTTCGTGCGTCTGGGCCGCGGTGAGGAGGGGACCGGCGGCCGTGACAAGGCATCGATCCTCGCCGACACCCTGGAGGCGGTCATCGGGGCCGTCTACCTGGACTGCGGTCTGACCGCCGCCGACGAGCTCGTGCACCGGCTCTTCGATCCGCTGATCGAGCGCTCCGCCGGCCTGGGAGCCGGCCTGGACTGGAAGACCAGCCTCCAGGAATTGAGCGCCGCCCGCGGATTGGGTGTGCCGGAGTACGAGATCACCGAGACCGGCCCCGATCACGAGAAGACCTTCACCGCCGCAGCCCGGGTGGCCGGTACCGCGTACGGCACCGGGACCGGACGCAGCAAGAAGGAAGCGGAGCAGCAGGCCGCCGAGACCGCCTGGCGGGCCATCCGGGCCGCCGCGGACGGTGAGACCGCCCTCGCCGAGGCCGCCGCCCGCGGTTCCGGTCCCGGGGAGACCCCCGACGACGGTGTGGCCCCCGTGGAGACGGCTCCCGTGGAGGTGGGTTCCGGCGACACGGTCGAGCGGGAGGACCCGGGCCGGCCGACCGACGCGCCGACCGACGCGCCGGGCGACGCGCCGGCTGCGGGGAAGCACTGACCGGTGCCCGAACTGCCCGAGGTGGAGGTGGTGCGGCGGGGCCTGGAGCGGTGGGTCTCCGGCCGCACCGTCGCCGCCGTGGAGGTTCTCCACCCGCGCGCCGTGCGACGTCACGAATCCGGTCCCCGCGACTTCGCGGACCGGCTCCTCGGGCGTCGCCTCGCCGTGCCGCGCCGGCGCGGGAAGTACCTGTGGCTCCCCATCGAGGAAACGGGGACACCGAGGGGCGCGGGCTCCCCGACCCTCTCGCTCCTGGCCCATCTCGGCATGAGCGGGCAGCTGCTCATCCAACCGGCGGGGACACCCGACGAGCGTCACCTGCGGGTGCGGATCTCCTTCACCGACGAGGGGCCGGGCGAGTTGCGCTTTGTCGACCAGCGCACCTTCGGCGGGCTCTCCCTCCATCCCTGCCTCCCGGGCGAGGCCGACGGCCTGCCGGACGTGATGGCTCACATCGCCCGTGATCCGCTGGACCCGGCCTTCGACGAGGACGCCTTTCCCACCGCCCTGCGGAGTCGGCGCACCACCGTCAAGCGGGCCCTGCTCGACCAGACGCTGATCAGCGGGGTCGGCAACATCTACGCCGATGAGGCACTGTGGCTGGCCCGGTTGCACTACGAGCGTCCCACCGCGACCCTGACCCGGCCCCGGGTCTCGGAACTCCTGGCGGGGGTTCGCGAGGTCATGGCCGCCGCCCTGCAGGCCGGGGGGACCAGCTTCGACAGCCTCTACGTCAACGTCAACGGTGAGTCGGGGTACTTCGAGCGTTCGCTCAACGCCTACGGACGGGCCGGACTGCCGTGCCGGCGCTGCGCGGCCACGATGCGGCGGGATCCGTGGATGAACCGCTCCAGTTACTGGTGCCCGGGGTGTCAGCGTCCGCCGAGGGCCCGCCCCGCGGTGACCCGGCGCCCGGGCACCGGCATCCGCTCCGCCTGACCGACCGTTTCCCGGAAGGGCGTTCCCCCGGGGCCCGGGTGCGGGGGTGCGTCGGGCCGACCGCCACCCGTGCCCGGCGCGGCGGGACGCCCGTCCCGAGAGCCGCTCAGTACCCGAAGTTCTGTGTCCACCAGGGGCCGCCGGGGCCCGGGTGCACGCCGACTCCCAGGGTGCGGAAGTCGCAGTTGAGGATGTTGGCGCGGTGCCCCTCGCTGTTCATCCAGGACTCCATCACCGAGGCGGCGCTCTGCTGGCCGCGGGCGATGTTCTCCCCACCGAGGTTTCCTATCCCGGCCGCCGAGGCGCGGTCCCAGGGGGAGCGTCCGTCGGGGTCGGTGTGGGAGAAGAAGGAACGGTTCGCCATGTCCCGGCTGAAGTCACGGGCCAGCCGTCCCAGGGCGCTGTCGTGGACCACCGGACTGCAACCGGCGCGCGCGCGTTCCGCGTTGACCAGACGCAGGACCTCGGCCTCGGCGGTCTCCGCCGGACTCTCGTTGCCCGAGGAGGGGGAGCCGGTGGACGGGGGCGGCGTGGAG
>NZ_VKHT01001520.1 GCF_014141535.1 Streptomyces alkaliphilus
GTCCCCACCCGCTGTTCGCGGGGCTGATCCGGGCCGCCGTCCGGGCCCGCACGGAGGGCGCCGGGAGCCCCGGGACCGCGGACGCCCCGGGAACCACGTCCCCCACCGAGCACGGGAACCCCTGAACGATGACGGATACCGGGAACCCCGGCAACACCGGGAACGGCGGAGCCGACACGCCTCTGCGCGACACCCCCGAATCCTGGCCGGTGATCTCCACCGATCTCCCCTTCACGGGGAGGAAGACCGGGGTGCGCACCGACGAGGTGCGGATGCCGGACGGCTCGGTGGCACGCCGCGACTACCAGGTGCACCCGGGTTCGGTCGCGGTGCTTGCCATCGACGAGCGGGACCGGGTGGCGCTGGTCCGCCAGTACCGTCATCCCGTCAGGCGCCGGTTGTGGGAGATCCCCGCCGGGCTGCTCGATGTGCCGGGTGAGCCGCCGCTGCCCGCGGCGCGCCGGGAGCTGTGGGAGGAGACCCACCTGCGGGCGGATGACTGGCGGGTACTGGTGGACCTGTACACCAGCCCCGGTGGCACCGACGAGGCGGTGCGGATCTTCCTGGCCCGGGGGCTGTCCTCGGCCGAGGGGGAGCGCTACGAGGTCTCCGACGAGGAGGCCGACATGGAGCGCGCCATGGTGCCCCTGGAGGAGCTGCGACGCGCGATTCTCGCGGGTGAGCTGCAGAACACCTGTCTGGTCGCCGGTGTCTTCTCCCTGCTCGCCGCGCGCGGGGTCCCCGGAGGGCCCGACACACTGCGACCCGCCGACGCGCCCTGCCCCCGTCCCACCGTCTCAT
>NZ_VKHT01001521.1 GCF_014141535.1 Streptomyces alkaliphilus
CCCGCCCCCACACCGCTGCGGCGGGTGTCCTCCCGCAGGTGAACGGGGGTGGGCGATGAGCGTCGAGGCCCGCGAGTGGGTGTGGGAACACAGCGCCGCCAAGGGCACCGCGCGGCTGGTACTGCTGTCGATCGCCGACCGGGTCCCGGACGAGCAGTGCGTCGCGTGGGCCTCGCTCACCAGCCTGATGGCGCGTACGAACGCGAGCCGGACGGCGGTACGCGACGCGATCGCCGCCCTCGTCGCCGGCGGCGAACTGCGGGTGCTGGACCACCTGCGGGGCCCGCATCGGACCACGGTCTACCACCTGCCCCGCGCCGCCGCCCGATCGGCCGAGACCGAGCGCGCCCGGCGGGAGGACCCGCAGGCGCATCCCGAGCCGGACGAGGCGAGGCTGCGGCGGTACGGCATCCACCCCGAGCAGGGACCGGATTCCGAGCCCTCCGGACGGAATCCGACCGGTACGGAATCCAGCCCGGGCGGGGCGCGGAATCCGACCCCCCGGGGTGCCGGAATCCGACCCGGCAGGGGTACGGAATCCGACCCCCAGAACCGTAGAGAACCGAAGGTGAACCGTAGGAAGAGCAGTGGGGGCGGTGCACCGACCCCGGCCGGCGAGTGGCGGGTGGACCCCGCCACCCGGACCTGGATCCGCGAACAGGGACACCTCGACCGCCTCGGCGAGGACGGCCTGCGCGCCGCCGACGCCAAGTGGCGCGCCCACCGGGCCGCCCACGGCCCCCGCCCGGCCGACATCTGGGCCGCGGACTGGCGCTCCTGGATCGCCCGGGAACACCCCC
>NZ_VKHT01001522.1 GCF_014141535.1 Streptomyces alkaliphilus
GTAGGCGTTCGAAGGGAGCCGGCGGGGTGGTGGTCGGAGGACGGGGTTCCGAATCGGCGGGGCGGCTGGGCTTGGAGTGGTATGCCCCTGACTCCACGGAGTTGGGACACCTCACGGGCTCTGCGAAACTCGGGGCCACGCAACCACCTCGAACCCATCCAACTCCTCCGGGAGTTGGTCGCGGGGATCACCCCGTGGGTGGGCGGAGCAGCCGACAGACCCGGGACCCGGCCCGCTACCGAGGGCAGGAACCTGCGGCTCGACACCGGGGCCGTCACTCCTCCGGGCGTCCGTCTCCTGGCGGGGCGGACGGGGTTCCTCCGCCCGTCTCGGGAGCACACTCACCGTGGAATCGGGGTGAGGGAGCCGGGTGTCTCCCGGGCGTGGTCGGCCGGTTCTCCGCCTTCCGGTAGGACCCGGTCGACAAGCTGCCGGACTCGCTCCTCCAGCACCCCGGCAGCGTTGGGTGTACAGGTCGCGAGGGCAACCATGCTTGTCACGATCACGTCGCACAGTTCCTTGTTGACGTCGTCCCACGTGTGTGACTCGCCCTTGCGCGGGTTGGCGCCCATCGCGCCGTGCAGCGCCTCGGAAACCTCTCCGAACTCCTCGCCGATTTTCAGTACGCGCCAGAGTTTGACGTTGTCGGCGAGCGCCGGGGTGGTCTCGGCGTCCAGCCACTCACGCAGTCGTTCCACCTGGCGCCACAGGGCCTCATCCATGGGGTTCTTCCTCTGGTCGTAACGGGTCTCAGAACAGCGCCGGTGTCGGCCGGGGGACGGGAGGGGAGTCGGCACG
>NZ_VKHT01001523.1 GCF_014141535.1 Streptomyces alkaliphilus
GGGGGCGGGGAGCCCGGTCGGGACGGGAACGGGCGCGGTGGGCACGGACCCCACCTCGCGGAGGAGTTCCTGAAGGGTGCGGCGAACCGCCAGGCGTATCGCGGCGACCGCGGGATGGGGACCCATGTCCGACTCACTTCCTCGGGCTACGGACGGTCACAAAACCGATCACTCTCGGTGCGTACATGGTGACAGAGAAGGCCGGTATCCCGAGCATCGCACGCCGCGTCCGTGTCCGTACTCCCTCGTACGGGTGAAGTCGTTGGTCCGAGGGAACCGAACGCCCCACCCGGACGGCCGCCCGGGCCGACACGGGACACCGGGCGACGCGCCCCCCGGGGGCCGTCAGCCGCCGGTTCCGGCCGCCGGCCGCACCCGGGCCACCCACTCCTCGGGGCGGGTGATCTCCGACCTGGTGGGCAGCGTGTTCGGCGAGGTCCACACCCGGTTGAAGCCGGCCATGCCCACCTCGTCCACGACCGTCCGGACGAAGCGCTCCCCGTCACGGTACTGCCGGAGCTTGGCGTCCATGCCCAGCATTCGCCGCAGCACCCGGTCCAGCCGGCCGGCCCCGGTGCGGCGCCGTTGGGCGAACTTCTCGCGGATCTCGGCCACCGAGGGCACAACCTGCGGTCCGACCCCGTCCATGACGTAGTCCGCGTGCCCCTCCAGCAGGGACATCACGGCGGTCAGCCGGTCCAGGATCTCCCGCTGCCGCGGGGTCTGCACCAGCTCCATCAGCGAGCCGGGGGACGCCGGGGGCGGCGCGGCGGCCGGGCCGCCGGCGCGGGTACCGGG
>NZ_VKHT01001524.1 GCF_014141535.1 Streptomyces alkaliphilus
CTCCCGTCCTGCCCGCCCCGGGGCTCCCGGGGGTTTGGGACGCCCGTGATCGGTGACTCGTCCCCCATGCCGCTTTTGAGAGCTCCGGGGGTGTACGCGCCGCAACAGGACACCTGGTTGCTGCGCGAGGCGTTGGCGGATTCCGGTCTGGCGGCCGGGGCCCGGGTGGTGGACCTGTGCACCGGTACGGGGGTCCTGGCGATGGAGGCCCTGCGCCTGGGCGCGCGGGAGGCCCGGGCGTTCGACGCCTCCGGTCGGGCGGTGCTCACGGCCCGCTGCAACGCCTGGTTGAGCGGCCTGCCGGTACGGGTCAGGCGTGGCGAGATGGCGCTGGCGGGGCGGGACGGGAGGCGTTTCGACGTGGTGCTGGCCAACCCTCCCTACGTGCCCGGCCCCGATGTCGTTCTGCCGCTCCGGGGGGCGCGCAGGGCGTGGGAGGGCGGTCCGGACGGCAGGGCGCTGGTGGATCGGGTCTGCACCCTGGCCCCGTCGCTGCTGCGGCGTTCGGGGTCCCTGTTGATGGTGCACTCCAAGGTGTGCGGGCCCGCCCGCACGGTGCGTCTGCTGCGCCGTCAGGGCATGCGGGCCGAGGTGGTGGCGGGCATGGTGCTGCCCTTCGGACCGGTGATGCGCCGGCGGGCGGCCTGGCTGGAGGGTGCGGGGCTGATCCGCCCCGGTCAACGGACGGAGGAACTGGTGGTGGTCCGTGCCGACCTGGCGTGACGCGGAGGGGGCGCCCCCGTCCGGCGCGGGGGGCGGGGCTCCGGACGCCCCGGCCGCGGCGGAGCCCCCGAGG
>NZ_VKHT01001525.1 GCF_014141535.1 Streptomyces alkaliphilus
GGCCGTCACCTGCGCGGGGGCCGGTTCGGGGTCGTGCCCCGGGGTCGGGGACGGCGGACGGACCGCGTCGGGGACGGGCCGCCGGATCGCCGGGGCCGGAGGACGGCCCCGGACCCGGGGGTTCCGGTCCGGGAACTCGGTCCGGGAACTCGGGCCGGCCCCGCACCGGGGGCGCCGGGCACGGAACGGCCGTACGGCCGCGCCCGGTGCGGACGCGGCCGTACGACGAACCCCTGAGCCATCGACCCGCCCCCGCGGGCCCGGTCTCACCAGAGGGGGAACCAGATGGGGATGAAACCGGGGAGGACATCGGGCAGCAGATCCCCGGCGAAGTCGATGGACACGTTGGTGTTGGACTGGCCGATGACCACGAAGCCGTCGTCGGCGTCGATGAACCCGGCGATGTTGGCCTGGTCGGTGTCGTTGTCCGCCACGGCCACGCCGGAGAGGGCACCGAGAGCCAGTGGCACCGCCGCCGCGGCGGCGACCAGACGGGCGGCGGTACGGGTACGGGACATCTTCATTCCTCCGTGCTGTGGGTGCGCGGGACGGCGCTCGCGCTCGAGGAGATGGGACGTGCCGCGGGGTCGGCCGACCCCCGGGGCGACATGATCGACGTCGCGGGAACAGAGTTGCCCGGGCGAAGCCCCCGAAATCCCCGACCACCGGGTGTTTCACCGGCACGAATGAAGAGGCGCGGATAAACCCGCCGCACCACCGCGAACCCCCGCGCGGGCGCCCGCCGCGCGCCACCGACTCCCGCCGGGGGCGCGGGGCGTGCCTCCGCCCCGCGCC
>NZ_VKHT01001526.1 GCF_014141535.1 Streptomyces alkaliphilus
GGGTGGGCCATGGCGTTTTCCTTCGTGGAAGGGGCGGTGGCCCGGCATCGTGCCGGGCCACCCGTGGGGTCCTGTGGGGCTTCGGGGCGGTGCGGTGCGTTCAGCCGCACTCGGGGCATCGTTCGAGGTGGCCGTTGAGGGCCCTGGCCATCCGGGCCCTGGTCGAGGCGGCGTGCTTCGCGCTGGACTTCGCCGATGGCTTGCCGGCGTGTTGCCGGGCGTGGGCGCTCAGGTAGCCGATCTCCCGCTCGTACTCCTCGCGCAGGCTCGCGAATCGGGGACAGGTCCTCATCGGGCGGTGCTCCTCGTCTTCGTGGTGGCTTCTTCGGTGCGCAGGCGTTGCAGGACGAGGCTCAGCCGGTCGTTCCGGCCGCCCCTGAGACCTTCGCGCCGCAGGATTTCCCGCAGTTGGACCCTGGTGACGGCCTGGTTGCCGTCCCGTGCGAGCAGGGCGGGGACATGGGGGCGGACCTGCTCGACCAGGTGCTCCACCGACTGCTCCGGCTCGCGCGGCGCACGCCGGGCGGGCGGACCGGGGGACCGGTCCCGCCGCTCCCCCGACTTCCTCGCTCTCGCGGAGGGCTCCCGACGGCGAGGCACATCCGATGCCCGGTCCCCGGTCCCGAGGGGACGGTCCCCGATTCCCGGTGCGGGATTCCCGGTCCCCGCCGCGACGTGCACGGTCCCCGACTTACGGTCCCCGCCGGCCGGGGCGCGGTCCCCGGTTCCGCCGTGACGGTCCCGGCTATCCGGTCCCCGATTTCCGGTTCCGGTCCCCGGTCCCCTCTCCTCGTG
>NZ_VKHT01001527.1 GCF_014141535.1 Streptomyces alkaliphilus
CGGCACGGCGGTGGGGCCCGGTGGGAGCGGCGCGGCGAGGGGGATGCCGGACACCGAACTGACCGCCGCGGTGCTGGCGGCCCAGCGCGGTGACGAGCGGGCCTTCGTCCATGTCTTCCGCGCGGTCCATCCCCGCCTGTTGGGTTACGTGCGCACCATCGTCGCCGAGTCCGACGCCGAGGACGTGACCTCCGAGGCGTGGCTGCACATATCCCGTGACCTGGGGCGGTTCCGCGGGGACGCGGACCGCTTCCGGGGATGGGCCAACCGCATCGCCCGCAACCGGGCACTGGACCACCTGCGGGCGCGCGGTCGCAGGCCGATGGACCTGGTCGACGACACCTCGCTCATCGAGCGTGCCGGTCCCGGCGACACGGCCGAGGAGGCGCTGGCCGCGGTGGGCACGGCGCGCACCTTCGCGCTGCTGGGCCGCTTACCGCGCGAGCAGGCCGAGGCGGTGGCCCTGCGCTCGGTGATGGGGCTGGACGCCCGACGGGCCGCGGGGGTTCTGGGGAGCCGCCCCGGAGCGGTGCGCACCGCGACCCACCGCGGGCTGCGCCGGCTCGCGGAACTGATGGAGGACGGGGAGGTCCGCACGCGTCAGCCCCGGCGCACGGGTGCCGGACGACGTCCGCCGGCCGCCGCCGTTCCGGCGACGGCCGGGACCGGTCCGTCCGGCCGGTAACGAATTCCCGACGGCCGGCGCAGAAGAGGATGAGGCCGACTGGTCATCGGCCGAACGGGTCCCCGGGGGTTCCCCCCGTACCCGCGGGGCCCCGGCGCGGGCGGGGCC
>NZ_VKHT01001528.1 GCF_014141535.1 Streptomyces alkaliphilus
GGGCCACGGTGCCCCCCGCGCCCCCGGAAATCCCCGCCACCTCGGAGACGGGCGCGCGGCAGCGGTTGGAGTTGCTGCACGCCGCCGCCTCGCGACTGGGCGAGTCGATGGACCTGACCCGCAACGCCGAGCAACTGGTGGGGATGCTGGTACCGGCCTTCGCCGACCTGGCCTCGGTGGACCTGACCGAGGCGGTACTGGTCGGGGAGGAGCCCGAGCGATTCGTCACCGGTTCGCCGCTGCGGCGGGTGGCGGTGGCGTCGCGTGACGGGGATTGGCCCGCGGACATGTATCAGTCGGGGGCGAACTTCCGGATCGGGGAGTTCGGGAGCGAGCAGTTGCGCACCGGTCGGGCGGAGGTGCTCTCCAACCTGACCGCGCTGCGCGCGAAGCTGGCGGACGAACCGGAGCAGCTGCGCCTGCTGCTGCCGGAAAGGGCGACCTCGGCGCTGGTGCTGCCGCTGCGGGCCCGGCGGTTGGTGCTGGGTGCCGTGGGGTTGTGGCGGACCGGGGAGCGGGCGCCGTTCGAGCACGCGGACACCTCGCTGATGGAGGAGATCGGTTCACGCCTGGCGCTGAGCCTGGACAACGCCCGCCGGTACACGCGCGAGCGGCGGACCGTGGAGGCGTTGCAGCGCAGCCTGCTGCCGCGCCCGGTGGTGCGGATGACGGCGGCGGAGACGGCCGGTACGTACGTGCCGGCGAGCACGGCGGCCGGAACCGGGGGCAGCTGGTACGACGTGATCACGCTGTCGGGGACCCGGGTGGCGTTCGTGGTGGGGCGGGTGGTG
>NZ_VKHT01001529.1 GCF_014141535.1 Streptomyces alkaliphilus
CCACACCCTCCCCCGCCTGGTCGCGGTCACCGTCCGCACCGACCAGCCGATCAACCTGGTCTCCGCCTTCGAGGAACCGATCGTCCCGGACACCGAGAAGCACACCGGCATCGCCCCCGCCTCCGTTCGCCGCCTGGCACACGAACAGCTCACCGCCGTCCGGGCCTGGGGCAACAAGCCGGCCTTCGCAGCCCACTGCCACACCCTCGCCCCCGAGCACCGCGAGACCGCCGCCGCCCTGGAGGAGGCGTTCGGCAGGGCCCGCGCCTTCGACGAGGTACTGAGCGACCTGCGGACCCACCTCACCGGCGGGGACGCCCGATGACCGTCACCCCACCCGGGGACGAGGCCGTACTGCTCCTGCGCCTCGCCGGCCCCCTCCAGGCGTGGGGGGACCGGAGCACCTTCAACCGGCGCGAGACCCGCCCCGTCCCCACCAAGTCCGGGATCATCGGCCTGCTCGCCGCCGCGGCCGGCCGTGCCCGGGAGGACTCCCTCGACGACCTGTCCCCCCTGCGCCTGGGCGTCCGGGTCGATCAACCCGGCACGCTCCTGCGCGACTACCACACGGTGAGCGACTACCGGGGACGGCCGCTGCCACAGGCGGGCGTCTCGGCCAAGGGCGTCCAGAAACCCACCTCACCCGCCAAGCACACTCATGTGACCACCCGGTACTACCTCCAGGACGCGATCTTCCTCGCCGCCGTCGCGGGCCCGCGGGAACTGCTCCTCGGCCTTCAACACGCGGTGCGCAACCCCGCCTTCCCCCTCGCCCTTTCTCTTTTACGCAT
>NZ_VKHT01000153.1 GCF_014141535.1 Streptomyces alkaliphilus
GGACGGGGCGGAACGGGGCGAGCCGGCCGGCGACTCCGCGCCCCGGGCGTGTCGGGGCGGTTCGATCCGGCCACCCCCTCCGGGTGGGTCCGCGATTCGCCGACCCGCGACGGTCCCCCCACCGGTGGACACCCCGGGGACGACCGGGCCGGTCGGGCGCCCTCCGGGGGCCGTCGGGGCACCGGTGGAGAGCGATTCGACGGTCGACGGCCGCCCCCGGCATGTCGGTTTCCCGCCAACCCCTCGGCGCCGAAGGGTCGTTCACCACTCCCGCGACGGCGTGGGACCAGACCGTCCGGCGCCGTGTGACAGGCACGTGAATTAAGGCTTCATGGGCTCCGACCCCCTTGCGCGATTCCTGTGACGGGGTGAATCTTTTCCCCGGCGGGGCGTCCGTCACCTCGGACACCACCGGGATCAATTTGTCATGCCCATGCCCCAGATGGGCTCCGGGTCCGCCACCCCGGGCACCAGGCACCACCTGCCCGTCCCCCCACTCGCGCACCACGCTGAGGAAGGACCCTCGATGTCAGTGCCGCGCACCCCCCTGAGCCGTTCCGGACTGCGTCTGACCGTGACCGGCGCCGCAGTCCTCGCCCTCGGACTCGGCATCCTGCCAGCCGTCTCGCACGCCGCGGCGGCCGAGGAACCGGTCGGCGTCATCCTCAACGCCGACGCCCCCGAGGCCGTCGAGGGCAGCTACATCGTCATCTTCAAGGACGAGGTGGAGGCCGGATCCACCGAGGCCGAGAAGCTCGCCGAGGACTTCGACGCCGAGATCACCAGCACCTGGGAATCGGTGCTCAACGGTGTCGCGATCGAGGCCGACGAGGCGGACGCCGCGAAGCTCGCCGCCCACCCGGCCGTCGAGGCCGTGGTCCAGGACGAGGTCGTCCACACCACCGCCACCCAGGTCAACCCACCCTCCTGGGGTCTGGACCGCATCGACCAGCCGGCCCTCCCGCTGAACAACTCCTACACCTATCCCGACCAGGCCGGCGCCGGGGTCACGATCTACATCGTGGACACCGGCATCCGGTACACCCACAACGACTTCGGCGGCCGGGCGCGCTTCGGCTACGACGCCTTCGGCGGCAACGGCTCCGACGGCAACGGCCACGGCACCCACGTCGCCGGCACCGCCGCGGGCACCGCCTACGGCGTCGCCAAGCGGGCCGACCTGGTCAGCGTGAAGGTGCTCAACAACTCCGGCTCCGGCACCGTCCAGTCCGTGGTCAACGGCATCAACTGGATCACCCGCAACGCCTCCGGCCCCTCGGTCGCCAACATGAGCCTGGGCGGCGGCGCCAACAGCGTCATCGACCAGGCCGTCCGCGACTCCATCGCCTCCGGCGTCACCTACGTCGTCGCCGCCGGCAACAGCAACGCCAACGCCGGCAACTCCTCCCCCGCCCGGGTCACCCAGGCCATCACGGTCGCCGCGAGCACCAGCTCCGACAGCCGCGCCTCCTTCTCCAACTACGGCTCGGTCGTCGACATCTTCGCCCCCGGACAGAGCATCGCCGCCCCCTGGCACACCTCCAACACGGCGGTGAACACCATCTCCGGCACCTCGATGGCCGCCCCGCACGTCGCCGGTGCCGCCGCCCTCGTGCTGGGCGGCAGCCCGAGCCTGTCCCCCGCCCAGGTGGAATCCCGGCTCGTCTCCCTGTCCACCACCGGACGGATCTCCAACCCCGGCAGCGGCAGCCCCAACCGCCTGCTGCGGGTGCCCTGACCCGGACCCCCTCACCGGAGTCCGGAACCACCGGGACCCTCCGAACCGGGTGACACCGCGCCTGCGGCCCGGTGACCCACCACCCGTCGCGTGACACGAGCCGGGCGTCTCCCCACCGGGGGACGCCCGGTTCCGTGCGGTGGGAGGAGCACCGGGGCGGGGTCGCCGGCCCGCCTCAGCCCTCCGCGAGCACGCAGCCCAGCAACTCCGCGCTGGTACCGCGCTGGGTGGTGCGCAACGTCACCGCCCGCAGCTCCACCTCGCCCTCCGCCTCGAAGCGGAACTGGGCCCGGCCGACCTCCAGCCCGTCCTCGGCCTGGGAACGCACCGTGCACACCCCGACACCGTCGGCCGGCTTGCGCACCTGGAGGACCGCCTCGACCTCCTCATCGGAGACCACGGTGAAGCCGGTCAGGGTGCCGGTGACCCGCTCCCCGCCGATCACGGAGATCCCCGTCCACACCAGGAAGGCCAGGAAGAGCGCCCCGAGACCGGCACCGACCATCCGCAGTCGGCGATCGGTGCGGGCGTCGTCGGGGGCCGAGCGCCCGTAACGACCGGGCGGGGGCGCGGGGCGGGCACCGCCGGACGGGACGGCGGACGGCGTCCCGGCCGCCCCGGGGTGCCTCTCGGACGTCATGCGTGGTTCCTCGCGTTCCCGGTGTGCTCGTGTCCTGTCGGGGGACTCGTGTGGTCCCTGTGGTGCGGGTGACCCCACCGGTCCACCGTCCCGCCCGGGTGGACTTCCCGGCCACCCGGCGTCGTTTTCCGGCCCGCCCCGGCCGGCGGATCCCGCGACCGCGAAAAGCGCCGGAAAAGCGGGAATGGGGAGCCTTCCCCATCGGTCACTATAGAAGGCGTATCCCGGAGCGAGACGGCGAGGACCGAGTCTTGACAGAGCAACTGCGGTTGATGGCCGTGCACGCGCACCCCGACGACGAGTCGAGCAAGGGTGCGGCGACGATGGCCAAGTACGTGGCCGAGGGTGTCGAGGTGATGGTGGTCACCTGCACCGGCGGCGAACGCGGATCGATCCTCAACCCGCGCCTGCAGGGCGACCGGTACATCGAGGAGAACATCCACGAGGTGCGGGCCAGGGAGATGGCGGAGGCCCGGGAGATCCTGGGCGTGCGGCAGGAGTGGCTGGGGTTCGTGGACTCCGGGCTGCCCGAGGGCGACCCGCTGCCACCGCTTCCCGAGGGCTGCTTCGCGCTGATGGACGCGGAGGAGGCGGCGGAGCCACTGGTGCGACTGATCCGATCCTTCCGCCCGCAGGTGATCACCACCTACGACGAGAACGGCGGCTACCCGCACCCGGACCACATCATGACGCACACCGTCTCGATGGTGGCCTTCGACGCAGCGGGCGACCCGGAGCGCTACCCGGGCACCGGCGAGCCGTGGGAGCCGCTGAAGCTCTACTACAACCAGGGCTTCAACCGCCCCCGCACGCTGGCGCTGCACAACGCGATGCTGGAGCGCGGCATGGACTCCCCGTACGGGGATTGGCTGCGCCGGTGGGACGAGTTCCAGCGGGCGGGGCGTGAGCTGACCACGTACGTGCCGTGCGCGGAGTACTTCCCGATCCGCGACAAGGCGCTGCTGGCGCACGCCACCCAGATCGATCCGGACGGCGGCTGGTTCAAGGTGCCGCTGGAGGTGCAGCAGGAGGTGTGGCCGACCGAGGAGTACGAACTGGCCCGCAGCCGGGTGGACACCACCCTGCCGGAGTCGGACCTGTTCGCGGGGTTGCGTGACCCAACGGCCGACCGGGGGTCCGCCGCTTCCGGAACACCCGGGACAATGGCCCCATGAGCGACCCGACCTCCCTGGTGACGTTCCTGGCCGAGCCGGCGCGGGAGCTGAACGAGTTCACCGTGACCCCCGGCGTGCTGGGGTTCACGATCTTCGCCGCCCTCGGCGCGGCGGTGTGGATCCTGCTGCGCTCGATGAGCGGCCGGCTCAACCGTCTGGACGCCCGCCGGGACAAAGGCGGGGACTGAAGCCCGGACACCGGGTGGGGAGCCGACCGCGTCGGCCTCCCACCCGGTGCGACGGGTCCCCCGGGCCCCGGGCGGTTCAGTCGGTGACCCCGATCACGTCGGCGGCGGCGCGGCGCGGCACCAGGCCCAGCCGCCACGCCGTCCATCCCTCCTCCGGTCCCCGGTCGCGCCCCAGCATCACCGCGAACGCCTCCACCGCGTCCGCGAGCGCCGGGTCGCGCAACGGGTGGTCCTCGTGTCGCAGCCGTTCCAGTTCCTCCTGCGCGACCACCGCCCCGACCTCCGGACCGCCCGGTGAGGCGAGCGGCAGCAGCGTGCAGCGCAGGAAGCGCGCCCAATCGGTGCCGCGGGCGTCCGGCGCCCCCTCCCCGTACCCCTCGGCGAAGACCGCCAGCGCCTCGTCGGCCAGGGTCAGGGCCTGTCCGGGGCGCTCGTTGCCGGCGTCGACGACGGCCAGCTCCAGCGCCGACCAGGCGTCCCCGTAGGGCGCGCCGGCGCGGCGGAAGTCGCGACGGGCGTCGACCAGCAGCTGGCGGGAGAAGCCGCTGTTGCGCAGCGATCCGGTGGCCTCGGCCCGGACGTCACGGGTGACGCGGCCGGAGTGGTGGCGGGCGGAGGCCAGGCCGTGGATGTCCGGCATGCGGTTGAACATGCCGCGCGCCCGCTCCAGCAGGCGCACCCCCTCGGCGGGATCGCCCCGCTCCTCCAACGCCAACCCCAGGTGGTGCAGGGTCCACGCCTCCCCTCGCACGTCCTCGGTCTCCCGGTGGCGGGCCAGAGCGGTCTCCAGTCGCTCGGCGGCGCCGGTGACGTCGCCGCCGATCAGGCGGGACCGACCGGACTCGGTGAGCACCCAGGCGCCGCCGCGGGGGTCGCGGGAGCGCTCGTACAGCTCGGCGGCGGCCTCCAGCTCGCGGTCGGCGTCGGCGACCCGACCGCGGCGCAGCAGGGTCTGCGCGAGTTGGAAGCGGGTCCACGCCTCGCCGTGCACACTGCCGCCGACCCGGTGCAGTTCCAGCGCCTCCTCCAGCAGCCGGCCGGAGGTCAGGACCCGGCCGCGTTCACGTTCCACGGCGGCCAGCGCGTGCAGGGTCCAGGCGCGGTCGGCCGCGAAGCCCTCGGCGGTCTGGGTCTCCAGCGCCTCGCCGAGCCGTTCGGCGGCCTCGGGCAACCGTCCCTGGTGTTGGAGGGTGATGCCCAGGTCGCGCAGGGCCCGGGCGGCGCCGGCCCGGTTGCGGTCCTCGCGGTAGAGGCCGACGACCGAGGTCAGCGTGGTGCGGGCCTTGTCCAGCTCGCCGAGCTGACGTTCGGCGACGCCGGTGCGCCAGCGGACGGAGCGGGTGAAACGCCCCTCGTCCAGGGCGCGGACCATGGCGTTGAGCTCGCCCAGCCGGTGCAGGTCGCCACGGAGCAGGCACCAGTCGCACAGCGCTCCGAGCAGCCGCAGCATCGCCTCCCGGTCCACCGACGGGTCGGCGTGTCGGAGGGTGGCGGTGATGAAGTCCGCCTCCTCGTCCAACCAGCGCAGGGCGGCGGCCAGGGAGGTGAAGCCGTGCCGGCCGGCGGCACCGGGCAGGGCGTCGGTGCGGGTGGTGGTGTTGCCGTCGACGAGCCGGATGACGGTGTCGGCCAGCTCGGCGTAGCTGCGGATGAGGCGTTCGCGGGCGGCGGCGCGCTCCTCGGCGGTCTCCTCCTCGTTGAGTCGGGCCCGGGCGAAGCGGCGCACCGATTCGTGCAGGCGATGACGGTTGCCGCGTGCCGGTTGCAGGAATCCGGCCCGGGCCAGCTCCTCCATGTGGCGGGCCGCATCGGCGCGGCCGGTGTCCAGGAGGGCGACGGCGGCGGCCGGGCCGACGGCGGCGCGGCCGGCCACCGCCAATCGGCGCAGCAGTCTGCGCGCGGGGTCCCCCAGGTGTTCGGCGCACAGGGAGAGCACCCGGGTGGTGGGGTCCTCCGGATCCTCCGGGTTCCCGGCCCCGGTCAGGGCGCGGGCGAGTTCGGCGGCCGGCCGGTGTGCCAGCGCGGCACCGGCCAGGCGCAGCAGCAGCGGTCGTCCCGCGCAGGCGGCGGCGAGGCGTTCGAGGTCCCCGGTCGCGCCCGGGTCGTCGGGCGGCAGCGGGGTGGCGGGGCGGTGGTCGCCGAGGGCGGCGCGCAGCAGTTCCACGGCGGCGGCCCCGGTCAGGGGCGCCGGGGCGATGTGGTGGATCCGGTCGGGCGGGGTGGGTCCGGCGTCCCCGGTGCCGTCGCCGGGCGGCAGGAGGTCGGCGGGGTCCATCGGGTGCGAGGTGGTGACCAGCACCAGTGCCGGTGACCGGTGCGGTATGAGGGCCCGGACCCGGTCGGGGTCGGTGGCGTCGTCCAGGACGATGACCACCGGCAGACCGGCGAGGTGCTGTCGGTAGCGTTCCAGCAGGCGTCCGGGGGATTCCTCCTCGCCGTCACGCCCGGCGGTCTCGCGTTGCAGCACCTGGTCGCGGGGGGCGCCGAGCCGGCTCATCAGGTGGAGGGCGGCGGCCCGGGTGGACATCGGGTCCTCGCTGCCGCCGCGCAGGTCCACCGTGCAGGCGCCGCGGAACAGGGGGCGCAGGTCGTGCGCGACGCGGTGGGCCAGAGCGGTGCGGCCGGTGCCGGGCGGGCCGTGCAGGACGACGACGGTGGGGTGGGTGTCGATGCCGGCCCGGTCCCGGTTGACCAGGCGGGCGATGCGGGTCAGCTCCTCGCGCCGGCCGGGGAAGGGGTCCACGGGCTCGGGGAGGCGTTCGAAGGAGCGTTCCAGTACGCCGCGGGTGCGGCTGACGCCACTGCGGTCACGGGCCGCCGGTCGGTGCGCGGCCCGGCCCATGGGGGTGCGGCTGGTGTCGCCGCGGGTGACGACGGCTCGCTGCTGGGCGAGCCAGGGGTTCAGGCCGCGCACCTCGACGGCGTTGAGCCAGGCCAGGCGGAGCTGTTCGACCCCGCCGGGCTGGTTGCGGACGCCGGCCCGGGACTCGGCGGCCCACAGGTGGGCGACGGATGCCTGGAGCAGGAAGCCGACGACGGAGGCGAGGGCGACGACGAACGCGCCGGTCACCGCGTCGGCGACGCCGGGATCGCCGGGGCCGGTGGGGCGCAGCAGCACCAGCGCCACCGCCGCGGCGCACACCGTGGAGGCGCCGACGGCGGCCAGGGTCCGGCCGTCCAGACGCTCGCGGAAACGGCCGGCGGCGTTCTCCTCCTCGGCCCGGAGGTACTCCTGCCACTCCTCGGTGGCCGGGGTGAGGATCCGGTCGGCGGAGGAGCGGGCGAGGGCCATCAGCCGACCGGCGTCGGTGCCGTCACCGGCGCGGCGGATCTCCTCGTCGATGACGCGCGTCAACAGACGCTCGACATCCCCCCGGCGGGGCGCCGGCAGCTCCTCCAACGTGCGGAACGCGGGCCGGCGGGTCGCACCGGGCGGCGTGGGTGGGACGGTCATCGGCGGCTCCTCCCCCACCCGCCCGCGGTCCCGGGACGGCCGGGTGGG
>NZ_VKHT01001530.1 GCF_014141535.1 Streptomyces alkaliphilus
CTCCTGACCCCGGGCCCCACCCCCCACCCCTCGGGGCGGGTCGCTTCACCGTTCCGCGGTGGAGCGACCCGCCCCGTGGCCTCACCCGATACGCTCGGAAAACGGGGCAACCCCCCGGCCGGGTGTCGCGTCCCCCACAGCGGGCGACGTTCCCACCGGCCCGGGCGAGGGCGGGTCGTCGCCGTCCCGCCGAGAGCACGGACCCGGGCGACCGGAGAAGGAGAGCGACATGTCAACGGGTGGAAAGATCGCCATCGGGGGAGTGGTCGCCGGACTGTTCCTGTGGTGGCTGACGAACTTCTGGATCGCCGCGCTGGTGATCTTCGGTGTCCCCGCCGCCGCGTACCTGCTGCTGGACCCCTCCCAGCGCCGGCGCCTGCGCAGGGTCTCCCGCAAGGAACTCGGCAGCTGAGCCGGGACCCCGTCCCTCTCCCCGGGCCCTCCGCCGGTCGGTGGAGGGCCCGGGGTCCGTTCCCTCCGTCCTCGCCTCCGCAGTTCCCGAGGACATCCGGACACGGACAGGCGTGAGCGGGCACGGCGCGAACAGGGATGATCTCCCGGCTCGCCCGAACGGACGAATTTGTGCGTGCCCGATACATCTTGGGACAGGTTGAGTCACCCGGCTCCCCGTGCCGGCCGGCCGCACTACGGTCCCGGTCATGGTCCACCCCCGCCCCATCCGCCCCGGGGCCCGTCGCCGGCCGGGCACGAACGCTCACGGACATCGGCCCGGACGGGAGGTCGGCGCGTGAGATCACGACCCTCTCGCGGTGCCGCCACGGCCCCGGAC
>NZ_VKHT01001531.1 GCF_014141535.1 Streptomyces alkaliphilus
AGGCGGCACCGGGCGGGAGCCCGGGCAGGGTGGGGGCGGTCAATGCGCCGTCTCCAGATCGGGCACGACCTTCCGCAGCTCCTCCGCGCTCACCGCCCCGGCGCGCAGCAGCACCGGCACCGGGCCGGTGATGTCCACGATCGAGGAGGGCACGGTGTCGGCGGTGGGGCCGCCGTCGAGGTACACGGCGACCGAGTCGCCGAGCATGTCCATCGCGGCGTCGCAGGTCTGCGGGGAGGGGTGGCCGGTGAGGTTGGCGCTGGAGACGGCCATCGGGCCGAACTCCTTGAGCAGCTCCAGCGCGATGGGGTGCAGCGGCATCCGCACCGCGACCGTGCCCCGGGTCTCCCCCAGGTCCCAGGTCAGGGACGGCTGGTGGCGGGCGACCAGGGTCAACGCCCCCGGCCAGAAGGCGTCCACCAGCTCCCACGCCCGCTCGTTCAGACCGGTGACCAGGCCGTGCAGGGTGTTCGGGGAGCCGACCAGCACCGGGGAGGGCATGTTGCGGCCCCTGCCCTTGGCCTCCAGCAGGTCGCCGACGGCCTTGCGGTTGAAGGCGTCCGCGCCCACCCCGTAGACGGTGTCGGTGGGCAGGACCACCAGGTCACCGCGGCGCACTGCGGCGGTGGCCTCGCGCAGGCCGTGGGCGCGGTCGGTGAGATCGGTGCAGTCGTAGCGCCGGGGCATCGCTCGTGCTCCTCGGTGGTGATCGGTGCTCGGAGGGGGTGCGGGACCGCGGCCCGGGGCCGGGCGCGGTCCCCGGTGTCGGCTGTCGGCTGTCGGCCGGGG
>NZ_VKHT01001532.1 GCF_014141535.1 Streptomyces alkaliphilus
GACGGGGGTGGGGGTCACCGAGTACCTCCGACCCGACCCGCCGAGCGGGCCGCCGCCCCCAGGCTCCAGGCGCACAGGGCGAGGGCGAGGGCCGGGGCGAGGAGCGCGGCGGGGTTGAGTCCCGCTCCGGGCAACCCCTCGCGCAGCATCAGCGCCCAGTCGGGGGCGGGTGGTTGCGGCCCCAGACCGAGTACGGAGAGGGCCGCCGCGAGTTGCAGCGCCGTCACCAGCCGCAGGCCGGCGTCCGCGGCGGTCAGGCCGCGCAGGGCCGGCAGGATCTCCCGGAGGAGGACGGCCGGGGCCCGCTCGCCGCGTTCGACCGCCGCCCGCACCCAGCCGCCGCGGCGCAGGACGGCCACCTCGTCCGCCACCACCCGGGCGGTCAGCGGCGCGCCGGCCATCACCGACGCGGTGACCACCGCGGAGGCGCCGGACAGGGCCGTCGCCAGCACCAGTGCCAGGACCGGGGCCGGCACCGCGAGCAGCAGGTCGCCGACCCATGCCACGCGGCGGGCGGTGCCGCCCCCCGCCCAGCCGGACCACAGACCCGCCGCGGTGCCGAGGACCACGGCGGCGAGGGCGGCCACGAGCGCGAGGGAGAGCAGGCCGGTGCCGCCGGCCAGGACCCTGGAGAGGACATCGCGGCCCAGGGCGTCGGTGCCCAGGGGCGTGGAGCCGTCCGGTGGGGCCCACGGCGGGCCCACCGTGCGGTCCGGGGGATGGGGCGCCAACAGCGGGCCCAGAACCACCGCCGTCAGGAGGATCGCGGCCGAGAGGGGGGCGAGGAGC
>NZ_VKHT01001533.1 GCF_014141535.1 Streptomyces alkaliphilus
CCCATCCCAGCTTCCCGACCGGTGGGAACACCACCCGCCCCGGTGGCATGACCCGCGCCGAGGCGCACACCGCGGCCCTGCTGGCCGCCCTGGACGAGCCGACCGGAACGGAGTAGCCGTGGACCGTCGGGAGAGCGCCGCCCTGCTGGCCTACATCGGCCGGCTGGACCCCCGCACCATCCGCACCGACCCGGCCGAGGTCCGCGAGCAGCTCGACCGCTGGCACGAGCTGCTCGCCGAGGTCCCCGCCGCCACGCCGCAGGGCTGGGACGCCCGTGTGGTCGCCCGTGAGCACGTCCTGACCTCGCCGTACCCGATCATGCCGGTGGACATCGCCCGCGCATGGCGAGCCCATCGGCGCGACCGCCTGCAACGGCACACCGACCCCACCCCGGGTGCCGACCCGGACGATCCGGTGGCCTGGAACGCCGAACTGGCCGGTACCCGACGGGCCGTGGCGAGCGGGAGGACCGCGCCGGTCCACCTCCGGCAGATCACCGGCGCCCGGCCCCGCCCGGAACTGGAGGCGCGGCTGCGGGAGGTCGGCTCCTGCATCCCCGCCCCGGCCCGAGCAGCTCTGGCGCCCTACCGGCCCGCCCGCGCGGCCCGCGAGGCGGCCATCGCCCGGGGGCTGCCCGACGCCCTGACCGTGCGCTGCGAGTGGTGCCACGCCCCGGTCGGCGAGCCGTGCCGACGCCGACGGATCGCCCCCGACGGCGCGGCACGCGGCAGCACCCCCCGCGCGACCCCGCATCCGGGTCGCGTCGACCTCGCCGCGGCCCAC
>NZ_VKHT01001534.1 GCF_014141535.1 Streptomyces alkaliphilus
TCCCCGAACCGGGGAGGGGGAACGGCGCGGGCCGGGGCGGCCGGGCCCGTCTGCCCTCAGACGTCGGCCGAGCCCTCCGCGGAGTCCTCCAGTTCGACGGTGATCTCCACCTCGACCGGCGAGTCCAGGGGCAGCACCGCCACGCCGACGGCGCTGCGGGCGTGAACACCCCGGGCCCCCAGGACCTCCTGCAGCAGCTCGCTGGCACCGTTGATCACCTGCGGCTGACCGGTGAAGTCGGGAGCGGAGGCGACGAAGCCGGTGACCTTCACCACCCGCGACACCCGGTCCAGGTCACCGGCGACGGACTTCACCGCCGCCAGGGCGTTCAGCGCGCAGATGCGGGCCAGCCCTCCGGCCTCCTCGGGGGTGACCTCGGCGCCGACCTTGCCGGTCAGCGAGAGGGTCCCCTCCACCATCGGCAGCTGCCCGGAGGTGTGGACGTGACGGTCGCTCACGACGGCCGGCACGTATGCCGCCACCGGCGGCACCACGTCGGGCAGCGTCAGGCCGAGTTCGGCGAGGCGGGCCTCGACGCGGCCGGTCACTGCTTGGGCCGCTTGAAGTAGGCCACCAACTGCTCACTGCTCGGGCCGGGGACGACCTGGACCAGCTCCCAGCCGTCCTCGCCCCAGGTGTCCAGAATCTGCTTCGTGGCGTGCACCAGGAGCGGTGCGGTCGCGTACTCCCACTTGGTCATGGCCCGACTCTAGCCGGAGCCGCGCGCGGTGCCGAGCGTCGGGAGGCCCCGACGCGGCGCGCCCCTGCCGGCCGTCCCCCGGCC
>NZ_VKHT01001535.1 GCF_014141535.1 Streptomyces alkaliphilus
CCCCCGCACGTCCCCCCACCCGCGCCAGCGCCGCATCCAGCCGCACGACGATGACGACGGCGGCGTCGACCACGATGGGCAGCAGCGGAGCGGTCCACTTCCACCCCTCCGGCGTCACCCGGGCCACCAGCGGGGTGACGGTGAGCACCGAGAAGACCACCGCGCCGAAGACGATCAGCCAGGTACCGACCGACAGCACCCGCTCGGCCTCCCGCAGGGTGCGCTCATCCATCCAGACCACCCCCCGACACGGCGCCGTGAACACCGGCGGTCGGGCCGTGAACAGCGACGGTCGGGACGTGTGCACCGGGGGTCGGACCGTGAACACCGGCCCGTCGCAGGTCCCGGATCGTCTCCGGCAGCGGGCCGCTCACCGCTCCTCCTCGTCCCGGTGGCCGATGCGGGCCAAGGCGTTGTGGGCGTGCCGCAGACCGTCGGCCAGGCGTCCGGCGGTGCCCGCGGCCTCCTGGGTCTCGATGCCGAAGGCGGCGACGTCGGCGGCCAACTGCTCGCCGTCACCGGAGTCGTGCCGCAGCCGCCCGGAGGCGTGCAGCGCTTCCAGCAACTCGCCCGCCTGACCGAGGGTCTGGGGCAGGCGCTCGACCAGCTCGGCCAGGGCGCCGATCACGGCGTAGACGTCCCCCGGCATCTCCCACTCGGCGCGGGCGTCGGGGCGGAAGGTCAGGTGATTGAGGGCGCGGATGGCCTCGGCGGCGGCCCGGGCGGTCCCGGCCGCCGTTGGCGCGTTGGTGGGCCGGCTCATCGCGCGCCCCCGATCGGGGC
>NZ_VKHT01001536.1 GCF_014141535.1 Streptomyces alkaliphilus
CCGAAGGTCCTTCCACGGGGGCGGTGGAGCGGTGGCAGGATCAATGGTCCGGACGATCCCCGGTTGGCCAAACCGGCGATCCCCGGCTATGTTGCGGCCCGTTCTCACCAGTGGGGGTTCTCGGTTCCGCGGTCCGAGTCGCCGGCGGCGTCGAGGAGTTCCGGCAGGTCACGGCCTTCCGCCTCGCGCTGGTCGATCCACCATCCGGCTCGGGTGATCGCACGCGCCCGCTCCTCCAGGGCCGCCCACTCGCCCTCGTCCCCGGTGCCCTCGACGACCAGCGCGGTGTGGGCGGCGACCATCAACCGGTGACGGCAGCGCTCACCCCAGTCGAGGATGTTCTCGGGGCCCTCCAGCGGCGGCATGTGGAAACGGGCGGCCCATTCATCGGCGGCCTGCCGTTCCTCGGCGCGCTTGGCGGCGAGCCACTGCTCCTTGGAAAGGGTGTCGGCCTCGCGAGCGGACTTCCAGCAGTCGGTGCAGTCCCTGGTCGCGAGCCAGCGGGCGAACCCGGCCCGCCTGTCGGCGGGGCGGTGGGCCAGGTCATGGACGGCCTCGTGACCGCAGTCGTGCGTGATCGTCCATTGGGTGCGGACAGCCATGGAGCGCTCCTTGAGAACAGGGCGATGGAAGGACGGCCCGTCGGAGGGGTCGGCGGTGCCGGTTTTGCCGTGATCCATCGCGGGTGATCGCGGCCGGCGCACCGGGGAAGGGGGCCGGGGCCGCGCTGGATGTGTGGAGAGGTTTCCGGGCTCACCGGCGGGGCGTGTGGTGCCCCAG
>NZ_VKHT01001537.1 GCF_014141535.1 Streptomyces alkaliphilus
GGCACGGCCCGCTCCGGCCCGACCGCCACCGGATGCCCCGAGATCCCGTGACCCGGAGCGCAGCGGATTCAAGGTGGCGCCCGGCGCCCGGTGCCCCGCACTTCCCCGGCCGCCACCGAGACGATCGACACGGGCCTTATCGGCGCGACCCCGGCGGGTCCGCCGGGCCAGGGCGGCACCCCCGGCGGTCGCCAACGCTCCGGCGGCGGACGCGGCCACCATGCCCGGCCCCACCGCCAACACCGCCGCCGACAGGCCGCCGACCAGGGTGTTCGCGGCGTTGACCGCCACCGGCACGGCAGGAAGGCCGCCGGGGGTGTGCCGCACCCCCGGCTTCGCGGAAGCGCTCGGAGTGGTGGTGTCCGGTGTCGTGGTGGGGGTCTCGGGTGCCGGAGCTGTTTCCGGCGGGGCCTGGGGGACTTCTGTCGCGGTCTTGGTCATGACCGGCCCTCCTTGGGCGCGGGGTGGTGGAGGTGGCGGTGCTCGACCAGACAGCCGATGCCGTGGGCGCGCAGGTGGGCGGCGATCTCCTCGGCCAGGGCGACCGAGCGGCACCGGCCGTGGTCGTCGACCACGTGCACATCGACCCGCATCACCTCGTTGCCGGCCCAGGCCGGGAGCGCGGCCAGCAGCAGCCGGGCCTTCTCGGCGTTGTGGCGCACCAGGCGCCGGGCGCCGGGGGTGTTCATCACCTCGCGCCGCACGGTGGCGTCGTGGCCGGTGGTGTCGGGGTCCTGCCGCTCGGCCGGGCCGGGGAGGGTGCGGGCGTCGGCGAGCAG
>NZ_VKHT01001538.1 GCF_014141535.1 Streptomyces alkaliphilus
GGCCCGGCCCACCCTGGACAAGCCCGGCCGCCAGCAGCCGCGCTTCGAGTGAGACCGCCCCGGCACCCGGCGCCCCCGCGTCGGGTGCCGGGTACCGCCCGTCCCGTCAGGCGCCCCGGCCGAGAGCCGGCCACCGCGGTGTCACCGGGAGCTCCCGACCGCCGGTCACCGCCAGCAGCAGCGCGTCCGCCGGGGTCGGCTCGAACGGTTGGTTCAGCAACCGCATCCCCGCCTGTGCCGGCGTGCGGTCGGCCTTCCGGTTGTTGTCCTCCCGGCAGGCCGCCACGGTGTTCAACCACGTGTCCCCGCCCCCGTGCGAGCGGGGCACCACGTGGTCCACCGTCGTCGCCCGCCGCCCGCAGTAGGCGCAGCGGTACCGATCCCGCACCAACACACCGCGACGGGACCACGACGCCCGTTGTCGAAACGGCACCTTCACGTACCGGCGCAACCGGATGACCAGCGGGACCGGCATCTCCACGGTGGTGGCCCGGACCCGCAGACCGGGATGGGCCTGCTCGATCTCGGCCTTGCCCTGCATCACCAGGACCACGGCCCGGCGCAGCGACACCGTCGCCAACGGCTCGAAACCCGCGTTGAGCACCAACGTCCGACGCAACCGCCCCACCTCCCGGCTCCCGTCCCGCCCCGGGACGGACCCACTGTGCCGCCGCGCCCGGGACGGGACAATGCAATTTCCGTCGAACCGCGACCGGGAGACGGAGCGGGGAACACCGCATGACCATCCCCCGACGGCCCGTCGACCGGTGCCCCGGG
>NZ_VKHT01001539.1 GCF_014141535.1 Streptomyces alkaliphilus
GTCCCCCTCGGCGCGCTCCTCCGCCTCCCGGATGATCGCCGGCGAGAGTCGACGTCCCAGGTACCACAGCAACGGCAGCGAGAGCACCGCCGTCGCCAGGAAGGGGGCGCGCAGCCCCGCCTCCCGGCCGACGACCGCCTCCACCAGCGTCACCAGGCCACCTCCCACCGCCACGCCGATCGGCATGATCCCCCAGCCCATCGTCCGGTAGGCGCTGTTCACCCGGCCCAGAAGGTCGTCCGGGACGATCGTCTGCCTCAGGGTGACGGTGATCACGTTCCACAACGCCACCGAACAGCCCGCGAGGACGGAGGCCGAGGCCACCACCCACGGGTTGGAGGTCAGCCCCGTGGTCAGGAAGGTCAGGGCGAAGATCGCCGCGCTGACCCGCAGGCTGAGCGAGGGCCCGAGCAGGGCGCCGAGCCGGGCCGCCCCGAAGCTGCCGATCAGAGCCCCGACCGCACCGGCCGATCCGAGCATCGCGAAGGCGATCGGACCGACGTCCAGCACCTCCTGCGCGAAGAGCACGAAGACCGCGAAGGCCGCCGAGGACATGAAGTTCGACCAGGCCAGGGCGATGGCCAGGGAACGCAGCATCCGGTGCCGCCACAGCCAACCGAGACCGACCGCGATCTCGCTCCGCATCGAGGCCCGGGGGGCCGGGACGGACGGCGGCTTCGAGGGGACCGGCCCCGCCGGGGAGGGAGCGGGGTCCGGTGCGATCCCCGCCGTCGGGCCGCCGGGCGTCTCCTCCCCCGAGGGGTTCTCCCC
>NZ_VKHT01000154.1 GCF_014141535.1 Streptomyces alkaliphilus
CCCTCGGACGACTCCGGGCCCCCGGCGCGGCCCCACCTTCCCGACGGGCCCGCGAGCGTCGGGATCCATGCGGCCCGGGCCACCGGGTGCCCATGGCCTTCCCGGCCCGGTCCCGACCCGCGCGAGAGGCTCGGCACGATCCGGGGACCGACGCGCGGGCCGGTGCGCCCCCTCGGCTCCGGGAATACGGCGAGGTAATCTCAAAATCCGGCGAACGGCGCGACCGATACCCCGGTATTTTCGACATGCCCGATTTCCCGAGCATTCCTGCATTTCCCGGGCGTCCCGGGTATCCACGATTCCTTTCGTCGCGGTACACCGATCACCAGCGGGGTCGAGCACATCGTGACGCCGATTTCGCCGCGGCGGACAACGGTTCCGTTGCACGCCGCGGGATGAGGGAGCAGCCATGACGCTCTCGGCCGGCAGCCGGATCGGCCTGGCCGGAGCGGCGGTGGTCGGTGTCGCCTTCGGCATGGCCCGGTACGCCTACGGTCTGACGCTCCCCGACATCCGACAGGAGCTGGAACTCTCCGAACCGGTCCTCGGCCTCGTCGCCGGCGCCACATTCGCCGGCTACCTGGCCGGCCTGCTGCTCGCGGGCCCGCTCGCCGTCCGGCGCGGCTCACGGGCGCCGACCACCGTGGGCGGGGCCTGCGGCGCGGTGGGCGCGGTGATCGTGACCGTCGCGCAGCTCCCCTGGTTGCTCGCCGTCGGCGCCGTACTGGCGGGCAGTGCGGGTGGCTGGGTCTGGGCGTCCTACTCCGACATCGTGACGCGGACGGTGTCCGCGCCGCAGCGGCCCGGAGCGTTGGCGATCATCACGACCGGCACCAGCGGCGGGCTGGTGGTGCTGGCCGGCCTGGCCGTTCTCGCCATCCCGGGCTCATGGCGCGTGGTCTGGGCCGGCATCGCCCTCGCCGCCGTGGCCGCCGCCGTGGTGAACCTCCGCCTGGTGCCGCGAACCGGGCCGAAGCCCCGTCCGGGGCAACGCCGGGGAACCTCCCCGCTCGTGACGACGCTGGGGATCCCGGCCGCCTACTCCGTGGTCTACTTCGCGGCCGTCGTCATCTACTTCACCTACGCCGCGGACGTCCTCACCCGCGACCTCCCGGCGGCGGCCGTTCCGGCGCTCTACGCGGTCATCGGCGTCACCGGCATGGTGGGCGTGGCGACCGGGGCCGTCGCGCAGCGCCTGGGCAGCCCCCGGGTCGCGGCACTGTGCCTCGTGACGGTGGCCGCGGCGTTGGCGCTGCTCGGACTGGCCGGCGACTCCATGATCGCGACGGCGGTCTCGGCCTGCGTCTTCGGCCCGGGGTACATGATCGGGTCCGCGGTACTGGCGGTCTGGACCGCCGAACTGGTGCCCGAGCGCGCGGGCGCGGCGTTCACGGGCTGCCTGATCGTGGGAGCCGTCAGCTCGGTCGCGGCACCGGTCGTCGCCGGTGCGGTGATCCCCGAACTGGGGCTGGGGACGCTGCTCGTCCTCACCGCCGCGGTGTCCCTGATCAGCGGGGTGGCGTTGCTGCCGCACCGTGCGCGGAGGGGAGGAACCGCCGCGGAAACCGAACCGTGAGACGGTCCCCCGCTCGGCACGGACGGCCGGTGACCGTCCCTCCCCGTCGGTGACCCGCCACGAAAGCCCGAGGCCGATCGGCGCTGCCGCGGCACCGCCACACGCCTTCGGCAGTGCTCGCCCGATGCCGAAGCGGAGCACCGGCACGGTTCAGGAGGCTTCCCCGACGGGCCCTGGGCGGCGACGGAGGACTTCGGCCCAGATCGTCCTGCCGGGTACCCCGGCGGGGTTGGGGGTGACGCCCCAACGATGGGCGAGGACGGCGATGATGCGCAGCCCCCTCCCGGTCTCGGCGTCCGCGTCCTCCGAACGGCCGGGCAGCGATGCCGGCAGAGCGCCCCGACCCGCGTCGCCGACCTCCACCCGGACGCCGTCGGGGATGAGGAGCACGACGACCTCGAACCCCTGACCGGGTACACACCCGTGGGTGGCGGCGTTGGCGGTCAGTTCCGCGAGGACGGCCACCGCGTCGGAGCGAACGGGATCGGCCTTCTCCATGCCGAGAACGCGAAACATGTCGTCGACAAGGTGACGGGCCCGGCGGGCCGCCTCCGAAGTGGCCGGAAAAACATGACGGAAGACCTCGATGGAGGGTCGGAGCGGTGCGGCGGAAGGGCGGTACATGCCTCCAGCCTCGATCCCCCCTGACAGGAGCACCAGAAACACGGCCCCCACACTGTGTATCCGTATGGGCACCCGGGGTGGACAGTGGGGTGGGCGTACGGCCAGGATGACTCCCGACACGACGGACCCGCACGACTCGGCGGAGGTGGCCCCCTTGGCGACCAGTGGCGAACCGGAGCCCTCCGACAGCCTCCGGACCTTCGGCGCCGTTCTCAAGACCTTCCGCGAACGGGCCGGCCTCACCCAGGAGCAGTTGGCCCCGCTGCTCGGCTACGCGCCGCCCACAGTCGCCGCCGTCGAGCAGGGCCGCCGCCTGCCCCAACGCGACTTCATCGCCAAGGCCGAGGAAGTCCTCGACGCGTTCGGCACGCTGCGCGCCGCCGCTCGCCATCTCTCCCGGCGTCCCGGCCTCGCGGCCTGGTTCCGCGAGTGGGCCCGCCTGGAGGAGGAGGCCCTCAACCTCTGGACCTACGAGTGCCGCGTCATCCCCTGCTTGTTGCAGTCCGAGGGATACGCGCGGGCCGTGTTCGAAAGCAGGGTGCCTTCGCCGACCGACACCGAAGTCCACGAGCAGGTGAAGGCACGGCTGGAACGCCAGCGTCTTCTGCGGGAACAACCCCACACCGGATACAGCTTCATCCTGGAAGAAGGGTTGCTTCTTCGCCATATCGGAGGTGAGGAGGTCACCAGGGGGGCCATCGATTCTCTTCTCATGCTGAGCAATCTGCGAAACGTGCAGATTCAGATCATGCCCCAACGACAAGAGGAGCACGCCGGCCTGAGAGGGCCTCTGCAGTTGCTCGAGACCACAGAGAACCGATGGCTGTCCTACGCAGAAGGGCAGTTCCACAGTCACCTGAACACCGACGCAAAACAGGTCGGGATGATGCTCCAGAGCTATGCCAAGATGCGCTCACAGGCTCTCTCTCCGAGAGACTCCGTGAGCCTGCTGGAGCAACTTCGAGGAGAACTGTGAACACCGACGAGTCGGACTGGTTCAAGAGCAGCCACAGTGGTCCCGATGGTGACAGTTGCGTGGAGGTCTCCACTTCCCGGCCGGAGGCCGTGCGGGTGCGGGACTCCAAGGACCGACGCGGCCCCCGGCTCACCATCTCCCCCGCCGCGTGGCGGGCGTTCCTCTCCCGCGCCGGGAGCTGATCCGGGCGCCCGGCACGGAAGTCGTGACCCTGCCCCTCCATCGCCACGCCACCACCTGCCCGAGGGGGCCGATGCCGCGCCACCGCTCGATCACCGCGTGAAGGTGTTCGAGTACCTCCCCCGGCACCGGGGATCGGCCGCCGTTGGGCATGGAGTCCTCGGCCCCGTGGGCGAGGGGAACCGTTCGCGGGGTCCGACGGGCGACCCCGTCGCCGCGGGGGCTCCCGGGTTCCTCCGGGAAAAACCGCAGGCAGGCTTGCCGAACGACCCAATCACCGTTAACGTCCGGGGCGTTGCGCAAGAGTGCGCAAGAACATACAACCGTTCAGTGGCCGTGGCGCGTGCGGCTTCCCCCCTCGTACCCGGGAGCCCTCCATGCGCCTGTCCCCCCGTGCCCGACCACACCGGAACCGCACAGCCCTGCGAGCCGGTGCGTTGGCCGTCGCCGCGGTGTTCGCGGTAGGCCTCGCCGGTCCCGGCTCACCGGCCGAGCCCTCCCCGCAGGCCGTGACCGTGGCCACCTCCACCCCCCGGCCGGGCGCCCACTACAACGCGGCGGGAACAGCCGTCGACTTCAGGATCTACTCCTCCCGGGCGACCCGGATCGACCTGTACCTCTACAACGCGCCGACCGGAAGCGGGGAAGTGGCGGTCGTCGGACTGACCAAGGACGCGTCCGACGTCTGGTCCGTCGGCATACCGGTCACCACCATTCGCGACACCTATGGGATCACCGGCCCCGTCTACTACGGGTATCGGGCCTGGGGGCCCAACTGGCCCCACAGCTCATCGTGGACCAAGGGATCGGCGGCCGGCTTCATCGCGGACGTGGACGCGCACGGAAACAGGTTCAACCCGAACAAGCTGCTCATCGACCCCTACGCCCGGGAGTTGAGCCACGATCCGCTGCATCCCGGCAACACCGACAGCACTCTCTACGCGACCGGGCCGCTCCACCGCGCTCTCGACAGCGGGACCGTCGCGCCCAAGGGCATCGTGCTGCCGCCGGACACCACCGGCACGGGGACCAAGCCGACCCGGGCCCTGAAGGACGACGTGATCTACGAGGTGCACGTCCGCGGCCTCACGAAGAACGACCCCTCCATTCCCGCCGCCTACCGCGGCACCTACAAGGGCGCCGCCCTCAAGGCCGCGGAGCTGGCGGCCCTGGGGGTCACCGCGGTCGAGTTCCTGCCCCTCCAGGAAACCCAGAACGACGCCAACGACGTGGACCCCAACAGCGCGGACGGCGACAACTACTGGGGGTACATGACCCTCAACTACTTCGCGCCGGACCGGCGGTACTCCTCGGACAGGAGTCCCGGCGGGCCGACACGGGAGTTCAAGGAGATGGTCCGGGCCTACCACGACGCCGGACTCAAGGTCTTCGTCGATGTCGTGTACAACCACACCGGCGAGGGCGGCCCGTGGAACCCGGCCGACAAGAACACCTACAGCGTGTATTCCTGGCGCGGACTGGACAACCCGACCTACTACTCCCTCACGAGTGACCTCCAGAGCCCCTGGGACAACACCGGGGTCGGCGGGAACGTCAACACCTACCATCCGGTGGCCCGGGCCCTCATCACCGACTCCCTGGCCTACTGGAAGGACGAACTCGGGGTCGACGGGTTCCGCCTGGATCTGGCCAGTGTGCTCGGTAACACCTGCCAACACGGCTGTTTCCGGTTCGACCGCGATGACCCGAACACCGCGCTCAACCGCATCACCGCCCTCATGCCACCGCGCCCGGCCTCCGGTGGCGTCGGCACCGACTGGATCGGCGAGCCGTGGGGCATCGGCCACGGCACCTATCAGGTCGGCAACTTCCCGGCCGGGTGGTCGGAATGGAACGACAGGTTCCGCGACACCCTGCGCAGCGATCAGAACATGATGGGGGTGGAACAGGTCACCCCCGCGGCTCTCGCCACCCGCTTCGCCGGCTCCTCGGACCTCTACGGAAACGGCCGGGCCCCCTGGAACTCCATCAACTTCATGGTCGCGCACGACGGCTTCACCCTGGCCGACCTGTACTCGTGCAATGCCAAGAACAACGACCAGCCCTGGCCCCACGGTCCCTCCGACGGCGGTTCGGACCACAACCGCTCCTGGGACCAGGGAGGCATCGCCGCCGATCAGCGGAAGGCCGCGCGCAACGGCTTCGCCTTCCTGATGCTCTCGGCCGGCACCCCGATGATGACCGGGGGCGACGAGTACCTGCGCGGAATCCGGTGCAACAACAACCCCTACAACGTGGACTCCGCGGCCAACTGGCTCACCACCTCCTGGAGCGGTGAACAGAGCACTTTCCGCACCTACGTGCAGCGCATGCTCGCTTTCCGCGCCGCGCATCCGGCGCTTCGCCCGGTGGGCTTCTACACCTCGGCAGACACCAACGGCAACGGCATGGGGCAGTTGGAGTGGTTCACCCCGGCGGGCACCGCCCCCAGCAGCGCCTACTGGAACGACCCCGACAGCCACGCACTGGCCTGGCGCATCGACGGAACGGAGTTCGCCGATCCCAACAGCGCGCTGTACATCGCCTACAACGGCTGGTCCGGAGGCGTCGACTTCACCCTTCCGTCGGCCGGTCCCGGCAAGCGGTGGTACCGCGTCACGGACACCTCGAACTGGGCGGAGGGGACCGACCAGGTCGCGACGCCGGGCAGCGAGGCCCTGATCGGCGGCGCCGGAACCTCCTACCGGCTGCACGGCCGCGCCGTCCTCGTGCTCGTCGCCGGGTGAGATGACCGGCCTCGGCCGTCGGCCCGGATTCCTCCGGGTCGACGGTCGTCCCATCCGCACGACATCACCCCGCCGGCCGGGGAGCGGAGGGCGGCCCGTGGGCGCTCAGGAGGTGCCGGGGGATGAGGCCAGGCGGGTGGCGAGTTCGTCGATGTCGGCGAGGAACCAGACGTGCCGCCCCCGGTTGGCCTCCCGAATCAGCGCCGGCAGGGCGGTGCCGGTCGCGGTGTGGCGCGAGATGTCGCCGAGGATCACCAGGCGCATCCGGTACTGGACGCACTTCTGCGTGACCTCCCCCGCGAAGCCGGTGCCCAGGTCGAAGAAACGCTCGTCGAGGCGCTCGGCGGGGACGGCCACCACATCGGCGCGTCCGTAGGCGGCACCGATCAGTTGGTCCAGGACGTCCCGCGGTTCGGCGATGGTGGGGCCGTCCGCGTCGAGGACGAGGACGGGGGTGCCGTGGTGCTCAACGATGGTCGTCACGGGTCTCCTCGGGTCCGGTGTGGGTGGGGAACAGTCCGCTCCCCGGTGCGAGCACGGAGTCGATGAGGGTGAGGAGCTCCGCCGTGTCGGCCGGACTCCCCAGGAGCACGATCCGCAGGCGTGAACACTCCGGCTCGTGGATCGTCTGCACGCGCGGTCCCCCGCCACCCGCCCGGCCCGGTTGGACGGAGGCGGTGACCAGGGTGACCAGGCGGTGGGCGGTGTCCGGATCGACGGGGTCGATCCGGACGATGGTGGACGCCTCGACGGAGGGGCGGTCGCCGGGGGCCTCCCGGGATCGTTCCCCTCCCGAGGGGTCCGGACCGGCGGTTCCACCGATCAGGGCTTCCACGTCCTCCCGCGCGATCCGGTACTGCTTGCCGATCCGGACGGCCTTCAGCCGTCTGGTGCGGACGTAGTTCCGGACGGTTCGGACGTGCAGCCCCAGCAGCTCGGACACGTCCCCGACCGAGTACAACTCACGTTCACCCTCACTCATGTTTCCTCAAACTACCCCACCAGGAATCCCTGAACAGTAAAAAAGGGAGTGATGAGGCAGTCCCGGGGTTCTTTTCCGGACACGCCCCGGCCCCGGATCCGCGACCGGGGTCGAGGGCTCCGGGGC
>NZ_VKHT01001540.1 GCF_014141535.1 Streptomyces alkaliphilus
GGTCGGTGGGGTGGGCCGGGACGGTGCGCAGCAGGTCCTCGGCGGCGGCCCGGGCGGTGGCGACGCAGGCGGGGATGCCGACGCCGTCGTGGGCGGCGCCGCACGCCCGCAGGCCGGGGAGGTCGGCGAGGGCACGGCGGACCCGGTCGATCCGGTCGGTGTGGCCGGGGGCGTACTGCGGCAGACCGTCGATCCAGCGGGTGACCACGGAGGCGACGGGGACGGCGGTGAGGCCGACGGCCTCGCGGAGATCGGCCAGGGCGCCCCGCACGAGGTCGGCGTCGTCCATGGCCACGGCGCCCGGATCGCCGTGGCGGCCGACGGAGGCCCGCAGCAGGTACAGCTCCGGGTCCCGGCCCGCCCACTCCCACTTGCCGCTGGAGAAGGTGGACGCCTTGATGAGGCGACCGTCCACGGCGGGGACGAGGAACCCGCTGCCCGGCAGCGGACGGTCGAGGTCGGAGCGGCGCAGTGCCACGGTGATCAGCGCCATGGAGGCGTGGTCGACGCCCTCCAGTTCCCGGGCCGCCGCCGGGGCGTGGTCGGCGAGCAGGCGGGCGGCCGGGCCGGCGGGGACGGCCAGGAGCACCGCGTCCGCGGTCGTCTCCTCCGCCGTGCCGGCGTCGGGGCCGACGGTGACCGCCCAGCCGGTGGGGGTGCGGCGCAGCGAACGGACCGGGGCGTCGAGGCGGATCTCCGCGCCGGCGGCCCGACAGGCGTCGGCGATCGCGCCGGGGAGGGTGCCCATGCCGCCCTCCAGGCCGGTGAAG
>NZ_VKHT01001541.1 GCF_014141535.1 Streptomyces alkaliphilus
ACCTCCCGCCCCGCCCCGGAGGAACCCGACATCCCCGTTCCCGAGTCGGGGCCCGGCTCCTTCCGCTCCGGAATGCCCGGGGAGGCCGACGAGGACGTGGAGGCCGTCGGCGAGGGCACCCCGCTGCGTTACCGCGTGCAGGTCGAGGACGGGATCGACCTGGACCCGGACGAGGCCGCCGTCGAGGTGCACACGATCCTCGCCCACCCCCGGGGCTGGACCAACGACGGCACCAGCGCCTTCCTGCCGGTCTCGGAGCCGCCGTTCGACTTCTCCGTGAAGATCGCCACGCCCGCGACCGTGGACGACATCTGCGGGCAGTACGGCCTGGACACCGGCGGCGAGGTGAACTGCCGGGTCGGGGACGAGGTGATGGTCAACCTCCGCCGCTGGGTGGAGGGTTCGCCGAATTTTCCCGGCCCCATCGGGCAGTACCGGGCATTGATCATCAACCACGAGGTGGGCCACCGGCTCGGCCACGGCCACCTGGGGTGTCCCGGGCCGGGGGAACCGGCGCCCGCCATGATGCAGCAGATCAAGGGGTTGGACGGCTGCGAGGCCAACCCCTGGCCGTACGACGTGGACGGGGAGTACATCGACGGCCCGTGGGCCCCCTGATCGGCCGGACCCCGCGGCGCCCGGTGGCCTCCGGGCCCCGGCCCGGGCGGACGCGTGGTCGACTTCCGGTCGTTTCGTTCGGCGGGCGGCCCGCCGAGGAGAGCGCGCCCGCCCGCCCGTGTGACACCGACCCGACGCGCCGTACGGCCC
>NZ_VKHT01001542.1 GCF_014141535.1 Streptomyces alkaliphilus
CGGGCGGGGGTGGGTCTACTCGTCGGCCGGGCGCACGCCCAGCATGGCGGTGTTGGCCACGACGGTGATGTCGAGGCGGATGGGGCCGAAGGTGGCGCTCTCGCGCTGGAAGCCCTCCCCGCCGTACAGGCCGCGGTAGTTGCCGGAGATCCAGTCGGCCGCGGCGGCGGGGTCGACATCATCGATGTCGGCGGCGGTGACGCAGGCCACGAACATCCGGACCTGCTTGTCGGTGGGGCCGATGGTGGGGATGCCGGCGGCGTGGCAGTTGATCTCCACCAGGCGGGTGTCGGTGTCGGCGACGGCGGAGGCGATGGTCTCGGGGTCGGAGAATCCCTGGCCTTCCTTCATGACACCGAACCAGCCGAGACGGTCGGGGAATCCCTCGAGCGGGTCTTCCTCGATGCCGGCTTTCTGCCAGGTGACACCGTGCCCGGTCATGGCTGAGACCCAGGCGTTGGTGTCGGCGCCGGGCAGCGGATCGAAGGCCACGACATCGCCCTCCTGCTGCTCATCGGCGACAGCGGGCTCGGACTCGGGTTCGGGGTCCGGCTTCTCCTCGACGGGCTCCTTCGCTTTCTCCTCCGACTTGTCTTCCTTCTCGGCGGCCGGGGCGGGCTTGGAGTCCGCAACCGGCCTCCCGGTGTCCTCCTCGCCGACGATGACACCCAGCACGATCAGGGCCCACACGCCGCCCGCCGCGATCAGTGCGACCTTCTGGGGGCGGGAGCGGCGGCGCCACCAAGCGGGGAAACCGCCCTGCTGCGG
>NZ_VKHT01001543.1 GCF_014141535.1 Streptomyces alkaliphilus
TACGGGGTTCGTAGGTGTGTAGAGGGGACGGGGTAGTGCGATGACCGGGGGTGTCCCAGGGCTGACGGGCGTCGGGGTGCGCCGCGATCCACGCGCGGGCCCGGGAGAGCAGTTCGGCCGGGTCGTCGACCACCTCGTCCACCAGGCCCTGTTCCAGGGCGTGGGCCGGGCTGTACCGCCGCCCCTCCAGCAGGAGCGTGGACAGGGCGCCGGTGATGCCCAGCAGGCGCACCGAGCGCACCACCCCGCCGGTACCGGGCAGCAGCCCCAGGGTCACCTCGGGCAGCCCGACCCGGCACCCGGGGGTGTCGAGGAGCAGGCGGTGGTGACAGGCGAGGGCGATCTCGTAACCGCCGCCCAGCGCGCTGCCGTTCATCGCCGCCACCACCGGGCGGCCCAGGGTCTCCAGACGGCGCATGGCGCGCTTGATGGCCATCGCCCCGTCGAAGACCTCCTCCGCCCGGTCGGGACCGATCTCCACGAGGCGCCGCAGATCCCCGCCCGCGAAGAAGGTGGACTTCCCGGAGGTGACGATCACACCGGTGATCGTGTCGCGCTCGGCCTCCAACCGGTCCACGGCGGCCGTGAACGCGGCGGTGAAGCGGGGGTTCATCGTGTTGGTGGCGCGGGCGGGATCGTCCAGCACCAGGGTGACGACACCGGGCCCGGAGCCGTCGTCGGGATCCCGCTCCCAGCGGATCACCCCGGGGGCGTCGGGGGCGTCGGCTGCGGGTCGGTCGTCGGACGGGGGCTGCTGGGACATGGCC
>NZ_VKHT01001544.1 GCF_014141535.1 Streptomyces alkaliphilus
GGCCGGGGCCGGCGGCGGGGACCGACGGGACCGGCGCCGTCCGCTCCGCGGCCCGTCCCCTGCGTCGGCTCATCGGACCCGGCCTCGGCGTCGGTGCCGGGCTCCGCCGGATCCTCCGCCGCCCGGCGGCCCCGGGAGTCCTCGGGTCGGTGGAGGCCCGGCCCGGGGCCGGCCCTCCGCCCGTCGGTGGTACCGGCGGCCCCGGGGGTGCCGTCCCCCGGGGCCCCGGGTTCCTCCCGTCCGCCCTCCCGTCCGCCGGCGTCGCCCCCTCGGAGCCCTCCGCCGCGACCCGCCCGGTCGGCGGGCTCGTGGCGGCGGCCCGGTTGCCGCTGGCCTGTCTGCTCGCCGGCGCGCTCCTCGGTGCCGGGTGGTCCCTGCTCTCCGAGCCCCGGTACGTCTCGCGCGCCCACCTGGTGGTGCCCGTCCCGGAGTCCGGGGACCACGCCGCCGCCGTCGGCCTGGCCCGGATCCACAGCCGGCTCGCCGTCGAGCCTGTGGTCCTGGAACGGGCCGCCGCGACGCTCGGCGTGCCGGTGTCCGACCTGAGCGGGCGGATCCGTTCGGCCGGTTCCCCGGACGCCCCGGTGATCGAGATCACCGCCACCGACACCGACCCCGTCCGGGCCGCCGGGATGGCCGACGCCGTGGCGGGCGCGTTGGTGGCGCACGGTGCCGACCTCGCCGTTCCGGAGGTCGGTGGGGTTCCCGCGCCCCTCCCGCTCGCGGGGGCCCGCCCGGCGTCCTCGCCGACCTCGCCCTCCCCGGC
>NZ_VKHT01001545.1 GCF_014141535.1 Streptomyces alkaliphilus
GGGTCGGAGTCCCGGCCGGGTGGGGGCACCGGGCGCAGGTCCGCCCCGATCGCGTGGTCGTCCCGGATGGGGCCGGGGATGTAGTGGCGGATCATGCCGGTCGCGGGGCCGGCGTCCCCCTCCTCCCAGAAGGCCTCGGGGTAGCCGCCGTACAGCGGCAGCAACTCCCCTTCCGGGAGCCGGACCCCGCCCCAGGCGGTGGCGGTCCACAGGGGGGCGCGGATGCCGCACTCCTCGGCGATCCGCCGCAGGCCCGCGAGGTGGTCGGGGTCGTCGTACAGTTCGTTCTCGATCTGCACGGCGACGACCGGGCCCCCCTCGTCGTACGGGGTGCCGCGCAACCGCTCCCCCAGCGCGGTGAACCACCGTCGCACCACCGCGAGATAGCCGGGATCGTCGGTGCGCGGGGCCCGGACGCGATCCAGGACCCAGTCGGGCAGACCGCCGTTGCGACACTCGCCGTGCACCCACGGACCGATCCGGAGCACCGTGCCCAGGTCCAGTTCCGCGCACAGGTCCACGAACCGCCGCACGTCCAGCGAGCCGTCGAAGCGGAAACGACCGGGGTGTTCCTCGTGCTGGTTCCAGAAGACGTAGGACGCCACGGTGTCCACACCCCCGGCCCGCATGAGCAGCAGCGACTCCCGCCAGGAGGCCGCGGGGCGACGGGAGAAGTGGAACTCCCCGGTCACCGGGATCCAGGGACGGCCGCCGCGCCGCACCACCCGGGCGTCCACGCCGATCGGGGGGCGGGGGACTCCGGGTC
>NZ_VKHT01001546.1 GCF_014141535.1 Streptomyces alkaliphilus
GCCGGGGAGGCGGCGGCGTCGGCGTCGGTCAGCGGGCGGGCCCCGGCCAGGAAGTCCCGCAGTTCCGGTCCGGCCACCACCCGGGCGGCGGTCGGCCCGGCGGCGTTGCGCCGGGACAACTCGGCGACGGGCAGCGGCGCGTCGGACGCCGCCAGGATCGCGTTGCCGAACCGCCGGCCGCGCAGCACCGCGGGCTCGGCCGCCAGGCAGACCTCGGCGAAGCGCTCGGTCACCGCCGCCGTCCGGGCCCGCAGGTGGGCCAGTGGCGGGCCGTCGGTGATGTTGACGGCCAACGTCCCGGTGGGGCGCAGGACCCGACGAACGGCGTCCACGAACTCCACGCCGGTGCAGTGGGCGGGGGTCCGGGCGCCGTCGAAGACGTCGACCACCACGAGGTCCGCGGAGTCCTCCGGGAGCCGTTCCAGCAACTCCCGGGCGTCCAGGGCGCGGACGCGGATCCGCGCGCCCCGGGGCAGGGGCAGGTGCTCGCGGACGAAAGCGGTGAGCCGTACGTCCGGTTCGGCCACCTGCTGCGTGGAGCGGGGGCGGGTGGCGGCGAGGTAACACGGCAGGGTGAGGGCGCCGCCACCCAGGTGGACGGCGTCCAGGGGGCGACCGGCGGGGGCGGCGAGATCGATGACGTGGCCGAGCCGGCGTTGGTAGGGGAAGACCAGACGGCGCGGGTCCCCGGGGTCCACGTGGGACTGCGGGGCCCCGTCCACCCGCAGTTCACGGGCACCGGGCCGGTCGGGGT
>NZ_VKHT01001547.1 GCF_014141535.1 Streptomyces alkaliphilus
CCACTACCTCACCACCGCCCCCAACGGCGACCTCGGCCTGATACAGGCCAACGCGAACCGCACGGTGTTCGAGGCACAGATCGGCACCACGATCGTCCGGCAAACGGACCTCGCTCAGGGTGGCTTCCGCATCGACACCGGGCTGCGACACGTGGTCGTCGACGCCAACGGCCGACACATCCACGACGCGATCACCCTGGAGAACCGCGTCGCCGCCGGCACCGCGAGCCACCTGTTCGTCCCGCCGAACACCGCTCACACCACCCCGCCCACCGCGACCGCACGCACCGACGCGGGCGCCGGGATGCCGAACCTCAACGTCACCCGGATGGACGGCAAGTGGCACGTCGCCGACACCAACACCGGTGATTTCACCCGCTACAACGGGGACGGCGGCCTGAGGTACCACGCCCTGTCCCTGCGCGACCCCGCCGGCGGCCCCGCCCGGGCCCCGGCCGGCCACTACATCACCACCGCTCCCAACGGGGATCTCGGCCTGATGAAGGCCGTGCCACAGCGCCTCACCCCCGGCGGCACCGCGTATCACCCCATCCCGGGGGCGACCGTCACCCTTCAAACCGGCGCGCCGGACCTCCGGGCCCCCGGTGCCGCCCCGGGCACCGGCGACGCGCTGCGCCTCCACCACGGCGACCACCACCTGGTGGTGGGCCCGAACGGCGTCCCCACCCACACCGTGGTCACCCCGCGCGGCGCCGACGGACAACCCATCCCCGACACCCACCTGTTCACCCC
>NZ_VKHT01001548.1 GCF_014141535.1 Streptomyces alkaliphilus
AGCGGAGTGCGTCACGGGCGTCGCGTGTTCTCGGGAGGGAATCCCGCCGGAGCGGGAACGGGCCGGGTGATGGTGCCGACGGTACGGCAGGGACGGCCGCGGGACACGGGCCGGGCGCGTCGATCGGTGCGCCGGACCGGTTCCGCCGGGCAACCACCGACCGGAGGCCGGGGCGGTTGGCCCGGCCGGTGGGGGATGACGGAAGCTGGTGGATGTGAGCAGTGAGCGTCCGAGGAGCGGCCGCCCGGCGTGTGCGCCGGGGGCGCCCTCAACGGGTCGGCGCGCCGGGCGGGGCGCCTGTCGTGCCGTCGTCCGGGGTGCCGGACGGCGGGGTGTGACGACGATCGGGCGGGATGGCGGCGGCGAGCTCCGCCGGGATGTCCCGGAGATCCGCGGCCTCGCCCGGGTCGGCGGCCCCGCCGGCCCAACGGGCCCGCGGGAGATCGACCCGCGGCGGGTCGAGGCCGCGCAACGGCGTGCCCTCCGCCCGATAGTGCGCCAGGGCACGGGCCTCGTGACCGGCGGGGGCGTGCCCACCGGCCCGCACCACCCGCCACCAGGGCACCGTCCCGCCGTACAGGGCCATCGTCCGTCCGACGGTGCGCGGACCACCGGAGCCGACGAGCGCGGCGACGTCGCCGTAGGTGAGCACCCGGCCGGGTGGGATCGTCTCGACAACCGCCAGGATCCGATCGACCCGATCGTTCACACGTTCCACGGTCTTTCCCGCTCCCTCCGACGACCCCGACCC
>NZ_VKHT01001549.1 GCF_014141535.1 Streptomyces alkaliphilus
GGGCGGCGCCCCACGGGGGTACCCGGGCCGCCGGGGGTGGCTCAGCGCCGGCGGGCCAGGGTCACCCCGTCGCGCACGGGCAGCAGGACCGACTCCACCCGCTCGTCGGCGGTGATGGTGTCGTTGACCCGGCGGATCGCCTCGGTGGCCTCGTCCCGGGCCTCGGGGTCCACCACCTTCCCCGACCGCAGGACGTTGTCCAGCACCAGCAGGCCACCGCGTCGCATCCGGGGCACCAGCGCCTCCCAGTAATCCGGGTAGCCGACCTTGTCGGCGTCGATGAAGGCCAGGTCGAAGGTCTCCTCGTCGGGGAGGGAGCGGATGGTCTCCAGGGCGGGGGCCAGGCGCAGGTCGATGCGGTCGGCGACACCGGCCCGCTCCCAGTGGCGGCGGGCGACGGAGGTCCACTCCTCGCTCACGTCACAGGCCAGCAGGGTGCCGTCGGAGGGCAGGGCGCGGGCCATGCACAGCGCGGAGTACCCCGTGAAGGTGCCGACCTCGATGATGCGGCGGGCCCCGGTCAGACCCACCAGGAGGGCCAGCAGGGCGCCCTCGTCCTGCGTGATCTGCATGCTCGTGAGGTCCGGGTAGCTGCGGCGGGTCTCCTCGGCGAGGTCGCGCAGCACGTCGTCGGCGGGGGTGGCGTGGGCGATGAGGTAGTCGTCGAGCGCGGGGTTCACGATCTCCATGGGCTCCATGGGGCGACCCTACGGCCGGGGCCCGACGGTTCGCGCGACGCGGTTCCCGGC
>NZ_VKHT01000155.1 GCF_014141535.1 Streptomyces alkaliphilus
CCTCCTCGGGGGTGGGATCGGTGGGCTCCCCGCTCGCGTCGGGGGCCGTGTCGGTTCCGGTGTCGGGATCGCCCTCCTCCGTCCCGTCGGCGGACCCGCCGTTGGGGGTGTCCCCCTCGGGCACGGCCGGCGGGGAGTCCGGGTCGGGATCGGGGCGCGGCACGGGCTCCGGTTCGGGCTCCGGTTCGGGCTCCGGCGCGGCTTCGGGCACGCCGAGGACGCCGCCGTCGGGACGGAGGAAGACCGGGGGCCCGCCGGGCACCAGGCCCAGTTCCCGGGCCCGCTCGGCCAGGGCGTCGGGGGCGGAGAAGGCGTCCACCTCGGCTTGGAGCGCCTGTTGTTCGTCGGTCAGTTCCGAGGTCTCCCGCCGCAGTTCGCTCAGCTCGAACGAGCCCTGGTTGAGCGCGGCGTTCAGCAGGAGCAGGGCGAGCATGCCGGCGCCCAGCAGAGCGACGATCAGCAGCACGAAGGGGGTGCGGGCGGCCGAGGACGAACCGGTGGGCACCAGCCCCGCCAGCCTCGCGAGACGTTGTTGCGCGGTCATCCCGGTGGTTCCTCCTCGGCGTCGCCGGTGTGCCGCGTGGGCCCGGCGCATCCGGTGTGTCCGGTGTGTTCCGTGGGGGCCCGGCTCCCGCCCGTCCCCGTCAGCGGGCCGGGCGGATCCGTTCCGCGGCCCGCAGCCGGGCCGGGGCGGCCCGACGGTTGGCCGCGGTCTCCTCCTCGTCGGGGAGCTCGGCTCCGCGGGTGAGCAACCGCAGCCGGGGCCGGTACTCCTCGGGCACGACGGGCAGCCCCCGGGGCGCGGTGGACCTCGCCCCCTCCGCCAGGACCCGTTTGACCAACCGGTCCTCCAGCGAGTGGTAGGACATCACGACGATCCGGCCGCCCACCCGCAGCGTCTCCACGGCCGCGGGGACCGCCCGCTCCAGCACCTCCAGCTCGCCGTTGACCTCGATCCGCAGCGCCTGGAAGGTGCGTTTGGCGGGGTTGCCCCCGGTGCGCATCGCCGCCTGCGGCAGGGCCCCGCGGATCAACTCGACCAGCCGGGCGCTGGATGTCAGCGGTGTCGTGGCGCGCTCGCGCACCACCGCCTCCACGATGCGGCGGGCGTTGCGCTCCTCGCCGTAGCTCCGCAGGATCCGGACCAGATCGCCGGGCGGATAGGTGTTGAGCACATCGGCCGCGCTCGGCCCCCGGCTGCGGTCCATCCGCATGTCCAGCGGGGCGTCCCGGGCGTAGGCGAAGCCCCGCTCCGGTTCGTCCAGCTGCATCGAGGAGACGCCCAGGTCGAACAGGATGCCCGCCGGGGCGGGGGCGTCGAGCCGCTCCAGCACCTCCGGCAGCCGGTCGTAGACGGCGTGCGCCGCCCGGAAGCGGTCCCCGAACCGTGCCAGCCGCTCCGAGGCCAGGGCCAGGGCGTCCGGGTCACGGTCCAGTCCGATCAACCGCAGATCGGGGTGGGCGGAGAGCAGGGCCTCGGCGTGTCCGCCCAGACCGAGCGTGCAGTCCACCGCCACCGCGCCGGGCTCCCCGAGCGCGGGGGCGAGCAGTTCCAGGCAACGCCGGAGCATCACGGGACGGTGTCGTTCGGCCGTCGGCCGCTCGTTGCTCGGGGACATGGGCCTTCCGATGGGACGCCCGTCACGACGGCGGGCGGGTGGTCGGCGGCGCGCGCGGGCCCACTCGTCGGCCCCCGATCCGCCGCGCCCCGTCTGCGGTGCCGGGGCGCCGCCAACCCTAGTCCACCGCCCCGTGCCGGACCGCGCACCCACCGGCTCCCCCGGCGGGTCGCGGTACCCGCCGCTTCCCCGCCGACCGGTCGGCGGGACGGATCCACCGCCCGACCGGCGCGTTCCGGGTGTGAGGCGCGTCACCCGGGCTCCGCGCCGGGTGGTCAACCGACCGCCGCGGAGCCCGTTTCCGGACCCGCGCGTGCTCCTTTGCCCCCGTCTCACGGGGTGGTGCCTCCACCCGGGTGACCCGCCCGCGTATTACGGTCGAACCATGACGGAGAAGGTCACGCACCACCCGAACGACATCGACCGCGCTACCGGGGACAATGTCACCGACGATCTGGTGGCGGCCAACCGCGTCTACGCGCAGGACTTCCGCGACCCCGGCATGGACGCCCGTCCCGTGCGGCGGGTGGCGATCGTCGCCTGCATGGACGCCCGGTTGGACCTGCACGCCGCGCTCGGCCTGGACCTGGGCGACTGCCACACCATCCGCAACGCCGGGGGTGTGGTCACGGACGACATCATCCGCTCGTTGACGATCAGCCAGCGTGCGCTGGGAACCCGCTCGGTGGTGCTCATCCACCACACCGGGTGCGGCCTGCTGAACCTCACCGAGGACTTCCGGCACGAGCTGGAGATGGAGGTGGGGCAGCGCCCGAGTTGGGCCGTGGAGTGCTTCAAGGACCTCGACCAGGACGTGCGGCAGTCCATGGTGCGGGTTCGCACCTCCCCCTTCCTCCTGCACACCGACGATGTGCGCGGATTCGTCTTCGACGTCACCACGGGCCTGCTGCGGGAGGTCGATCCGCCGGCCGTCCCGTGACGTGACGGAGCGAATGTGTGAAGAATGCCTCCCGGAGGGCATGCGCCCGGTACCCCACACGGGTGCCGGGCGTTTCGAGAGGCATCCGGCGCGGTCGGACCGCATGGGCCGGGGCGAGGCAGGCGAGGAGGGTCGGTGACGACCTATGACGACCATCCGGGGCACCCGGCGGCGGGACGGCGAACCGAGCACCAAGGGCACCGGTTTCCCGGCGAGGGGGAACCCCGGGATGTCACCGGGGGGTCGGGAAGCCCCGGCGACCCGCCCGATCCGAAGGAACTGAGCGCGACGGCCGAGCGGATCCGGTTGTCGATGGAGAAGGTCATCGAGGGCAAGCCGGAGGTGGTCCGACTCACCCTGGTCGTCCTCCTCGCCGAGGGACACCTGCTGTTGGAGGACGTCCCCGGCGTGGGCAAGACCGTCCTGGCCAAGGCGCTGGCCCGCTCCGTCGACTGCTCGGTGAGCCGCATCCAGTTCACCCCCGACCTGCTTCCCTCCGACATCACCGGGGTGAGCATCTTCGACCAACGGCAGCGGGACTTCGAGTTCAAGCCCGGCGCCGTCTTCGCGCAGATCGTCATCGGCGACGAGATCAACCGCGCCTCGCCCAAAACCCAGTCGGCGCTGCTGGAGGCGATGGAGGAACGACAGGTCACCGCCGACGGGACGACCAGGGCGCTGCCCGAACCGTTCATGGTCATCGCCACCCAGAACCCGGTGGAGATGGAGGGCACCTACCCGCTGCCGGAGGCGCAACGGGACCGCTTCATGGTCCGTGCCTCGGTCGGTTACCCGGACCCCGACTCCGAGTGGCGGATGCTGCACGCCCGCGCCGGCGAGGGCCCCCTGGCGGAGCTGCGACCGACCGCGGGGGCCGGCGAGATCCTGGAGTTGATCCGGGCGGTTCGGGGGATCCACGTCTCCGAGGCCGTGGGCCGGTACGCCGTCCAACTGGTCGGCGCCACCCGGGACCACCCCCACCTGCGGCTGGGCGCCTCCCCCCGGGCCACCATCCACCTGCTGCGCGCCGCCAGGGCGGCCGCCGCCCTGGCCGGGCGCGACTTCGTCCTCCCCGACGACGTGCAGGACCTCGCCGTGCCCGTCCTCGCCCACCGGTTGATGCCCACCACCCGCTCCCAACTCGGCCGGCAGGGTGTGGAGCAGTTGATGGCGGAACTGGTACGGCACACCCCGGTGCCCGAGCCGCCCCGGCCGCAGGGGCGTCGACCGTTGAGGCCCAGCGAACACCTGCCGCCCACCGGCTCCGGACGGGTGCGGGGCCTGTGACGCGGAACCGCGGGAACGGGGGACGCGGCTCGCTGCGGACGGCGTTCTCCGGTCTGACCACCCGCGGCCGGTCCTTCCTGGCCGCGGGGCTCGCGGCGACCGCATGCGCCCACCTGTTGGGCCAGTCCGAACTGCTGCGGGTGGGGGCACTGCTGGCCGTGCTGCCGGTGCTCTCCGTGCTGGTGCTGCACCTGGGGCGCAGTCGGGTGGCCGCCTCCCGGGGGCTGACCCCGGAACGGGTCGTGGCCGGTGAGGAGTCCCGGGTGCACCTGCGGGTGGAGAACACCGGACGCGGCGCGCGCACCGGCGTGTTGCTGTTGGAGGACCGGGTGCCCCACGTGTTGGGACCCCGGCCCAGGTTCGTGCTGGACCGCGTCGAACCCGGCGGGCACCGGGAGGTCTCCTACCGGGTGCGCTCCGACCTTCGCGGCGAGTACCCCCTGGGACCCCTGCAACTGCGCCTGACCGACCCCTTCGGGATGGTCGAGCTGAACCGCTCCTTCTCGGCCCGGGACGTGATGACGGTGCTGCCGCCGACCGAGACACTGCCCGACGTGGTCCCGGGGGGCACCGGTGGTGGGGCGGGCACACCCGTGCGCACCACCGCCGCGTTCGCCGGGGACGACGACGTCATACCGCGCGGCTACCGCCACGGGGACGACCTGCGCCGGGTCCACTGGCGGGCCACGGCCCGCCACGGGACGCTGATGGTGCGCCGCGAGGAGCAACCGCACCGCGAGCGGTGCACGGTCCTGTTGGACACCCGCGACTCCGCCTGGGAGGGGTCCGGCCCCGGCTCACCCTTCGAGACCGCGGTGGGAGACGCCGCGTCGGTGGTCGCCCACCTGCTGGAGCGCGGGTGGTCGGTGCGACTGATCACCGACACCGGACTGGAACTGCCCGGACCCGGCACGCGCCCCGCGGAGGGCACCGCGGGCACCGGAGCGCTGATCATGGACGCCCTCGCCCGCGTCGACCACTCCGAACACCCCGACTTCGCCGAGCTGGCCGGCGTGTCGGCGCCGCCCGGGGACGGCCTGCTGATCGCCGTCCTCGGCGCGGTCCGCGTCGGACACCACCACGACCTGGAACGCCTGCGGACCCGCCACTCCTTCGCCGTGGCCTTCGTGGCCGCCGGTCAACGGGAGGAGATGGTGGAGCGTCGGCAGCACCGCGAACTGCGCGAGGCCGGCTGGACGGTGGTGCCCCGGCAGCCCGGAACGCCGCTGGCCGAGGACTGGTCGCGGGCCGCGGCCCCACCGACGGCCACCGACGGCTGAGCGCCGGCGACGGAAACGCCGCCGGACCCGGGACCATGGACCGGGGCACCCCGCCGGCCCGTCGCCCGGGCCGATCGGCTCCCTTCGGGGAAGCCGACGACGGGACACGAGCGAGTACACGAACGACGGTTCCCGGTGAAGCGGCCCCGTGCGGCGTCACCGGTCGGAAGGGGACTCGGATGGCAGCGTCGAGCCGGATGGCGATCGCGGCGTGGGTCGCGACCCTGGCGTCCTCCGCCGCGCTGCTGCCCCTCATCCTGGGCACCGGTTGGTTGTTCACCACCGCGCTGCTGTTGGCGGTGCAGACGGGCGCCGGCATGGCGGCGCGTCGCCTCGGTTTCGGCGGCCCCGCCGTCGTCCTGTGCCAACTCGCCGTCACGCTCCCGGCCCTGACCGCCGTGACCGTCCCCGACCATGCCGTGCTGGGGATATTCCCCGGCCCCGAGGCGCTGGAGCGGCTCGGCACCCTCTTCGCCACCGGCGGCGGGGACATCGGTCACTACACGGCGCCCGCTCCGCTCACCGAGGGCATCCGACTGATCCTGCTGACCGGTGTGCTCCTCATCGGCCTGTTGGTGGACCTGCTGGCGGTGACCCTGCGCTCGGCCGCCGCCGCGGGGCTGCCGCTGCTGGCGCTGTACTCCGTGGCCTCCGGGGTGGCCCGTGACGGCGGGGACATCGGCCACTTCCTGGTGGCCGCCGCCGGTTTCCTGGTGCTGCTGCTCACCGAGAGCCGGGACCGGGTGAGCCGCTGGGGCCGCTTCTTCGGGACGCGTGGCACCGGCACCGGTGAGACCGGGCGCCCGCCCCGCCCCGGGGCCGGGCGGCGGATCGGTGCGATGACCCTGGGCGCCGCCGTGGCACTGCCGCTGCTGCTGCCCGCCCCGGGGCCCGGTCTGCTGGACCCGGCCCGGCCCGCCGGCGGGACCGGCGGCAGGGAGGACTTCGGCTCGGTCAACCCCGTGGTGGCCCTGCAGGACCAGCTCAACCGCCCCCGGAACCGCACCGTACTGCGGTACGAGACGACCTCCGGGCGCAACGCCGACATGTACCTGCGGCTGGTGGCGCTGGACGCCTTCGACGGCGATCGCTGGACCTCCTCCGTCGAGCCGGACCCGGAGGTGCCGCCCGCGCCCTGGCCGGTGGAAGGACTCGCCCCGGGCGTGCGGGCCGAGCCCGTGTCCACCCGGATCACCACCGAACCCGGCTACTCCCAGTCCTCGCTGCCGGTGCCCGTGCCGCCGACCCGGGTGGATGCCGAGGGGTACTGGGCCCACGATCCGCAGTCCGCGACCCTGGTCTCCGCCCGCCGGGGCCAGACCTCGGCGAACATGACCTACGGGGTCGAGCACTGGGACCTCTCCCCCACCTCCGAGCAGCTCTCCGCCGCCCCGCCGACCGCCGACGAGGAGTTGTGGCGGCGGTACACCGCCCTGCCCGACAACCTGCCGGATGTGGTGCGGGAGGCGGCCGCGACCGTCACGGCCGACGCCGCCAACGACTACGAGCGGGCGCTGGCCCTGCAGAACTGGTTCACCCGGGACGGTGGTTTCCGCTACAACACCCGGGTGGACTCGGGGACCGGCAGCGAGGCGATCGCCGCTTTCCTCGAGGCCAGGGAGGGCTTCTGCGTGCATTTCGCCTTCACCATGGCGGCGATGAGCCGCTCCCTGGACATCCCCAGTCGGGTGGCGGTGGGCTTCACCCCCGGCACCCGGGGGGCCGACGGAAGCCACTCGGTGGGGCTGCACAACGCCCATGCCTGGCCCGAGCTGTACTTCGAGGGGGTGGGCTGGACCCGGTTCGAGCCCACCCCCGGCCAGGGCAGCGCCCCCGAGTACACCCGGCCGGAACGGGAGACGGGCGCCGATCGCTCGGACGCGGACCGCGAGGCCCCGGACCGCGCCGAACCGGGGGAGGATCCGACCCGTACCGAGGGATCGGGATCAAAACCGCGTGACCCGGGGTGTTCCTCCTCGCCGGCCCCGCCGTGCCGTGGCGCCGGGCCCGTGCGCCGTGGCGCCGTTCAGGGACGGACGAAGGGGGGAAGGCGCCGCGGGCGC
>NZ_VKHT01001550.1 GCF_014141535.1 Streptomyces alkaliphilus
CCCCACCGACCCCCTCGGTGAGCTGCGCGAACGCCCCTCACCGGTGGGCATGATCGCCATCGAGCCGGCCACCCGCCGCCGGATGCGGATCAACGGTCGGGCCGTCCCCACCGGTGAAGGGCTCCGCGTGGACCTCGACCAGGTCTTCGCCAACTGCCCCAAGTACCTCCAGAAACGACGACACCGCTTCCTCGACCCCGGCGCCGGGGGAACGGCGGCGGGACCGGGACCGGTCACCGACGGCACCACCCTCACCCCCGCCCAGCGGGAAACCATCCGGCGGGCGGACACCTTCTTCGTCGCCACCGCCTCCGACCGGGGCGACGCCGACGCCTCCCACCGCGGGGGCGCCCCGGGCTTCGTCCGGGTGCTCTCGCCCACCGTGCTGCGCTGGCCGGACTACACCGGCAACGCCATGTTCCTGACGCTGGGCAACCTCGAACTCAACCCCGCGGCGGGCCTGCTCTTCCCCGGCTGGGACACCGGAACCGCCCTCCACCTGACGGGCACGGCCCGAACCGTCTGGTCCCCGGCTCCCGGCGAGGAGCCCTTCCCGCCGGGGGCGCGGCGCCTCGTGGAGTTCACCGTCGCCGCCGTCCGGGAGGTCGCCCGCGCCACCCCCCTGCGCTGGAGCGAACCCGCCTTCTCCCGCTTCAACCCTTCCGTGGCCTGAACCCCGCCCCGGTGACCACCGGGGCCGCGCCCTCGACCACGGCCCCTCATCACGCCCGCCGGGCCGCGCCCCCC
>NZ_VKHT01001551.1 GCF_014141535.1 Streptomyces alkaliphilus
GTCCAGCAGCACGGCGGTGTCCATGCCGGGTTCGTCCTCGGCGAGGCCCAGTTCCGCCCGAACGGCGGCGATCCATTCGTCCATCACCCTGCCATGCTCCCTGATCCGTTCCCGGGCTGCCGCGAGGTCCCCCCGGGTGTCGCAGTCGGGGCAGGGCGGACCGGGCAGCCTGCGTACCGAGAGGGTTTCCAGGAGGGTGCGCAGCGGCCGGTCTCGCAGACTGCCGGGGGGTGTGCCGCGCGGGCCGGGGGAGGCGGCTATCACGGCGAGTGCCTGACGCACGGACTCGGTGCGGTAGGCGCCGACGAGCGGCTGGTCACGCCCTTCCGGATCGGTGAGGATCAGGGCGCGGGGCGCGTCGGGGCTGTCGTCCACGGGAAAGTCGAGCAGCGGGTGCAGCGCCTTCCGGGTGAGGAAGGGCAGGTCGGCGGCGAGCAGCAGCAGGCGGGGGGTGCGCACCTCGCGCAGGCCCGCCTCCAGCGCGGGCAGCGGTCCGCCGCCGGGTGGGTCCTCCCGGGTCCAGCGCACCGGCCGGCGGGTGGGTCGGGGAGGTCCGACGACGACGGTGTCCACCGCGTCGGAACAGGCGGTGAGCACCCGGTCCAGGAGGGTGCGCCCGCCGACGGTGAGGGAGGGTTTGTCGACGCCGCCGAGTCTGCGGGCGGCTCCGCCGGCGAGGATCACGGCGGTGTACGGCTGGGGCCGCCCCCCGGCGGGGGGCGGGGTGTACCGCGCGGTCGGGAGG
>NZ_VKHT01001552.1 GCF_014141535.1 Streptomyces alkaliphilus
GATCAGGGGAGGAGCCGCCGGGGCCCCCGCCCCGGGCGAACCCGGTGGGGAGCCCCGGGGACGGTCGAGGGCACGGCGGGCCCAGTCGTCGCCCACGAGGACCAGCGGGGCGCTCTCCCACCGCCGGGCGGTCAGTGGCGCGCCGTGGACGACCTCCGCGTCCGCCCCGGCGGCGGCGCAGACACGGAGCAGGTCCTCCAGCAGGAGGTCGTTCTCGGTGAGGATCAGGACGGACGGTGACACGCGGAGCCCCTTCGCTGGATGGCCGGGTGGGGGCCATCAGCGTGGGGGGTTCGGCGGATGTTCGGTCGGCTCCGGGGGAAATCTGTGGATCGCGGGCACATTGTGGATAACTTCCTCACCCCCGGGAGGGAACCGGGAAGGAAGTCCCCCGGAAAACCGGAACTCCACCCGGCAGCCGAACACATGACCCCGAAGTTCGGGGGAACTTCCACGAACCCACCGAAAGCGGGTTCGCAATCACGTTGGGTGGATGAATGATTCACCGACTGTGCCCACAGGCTTCCGTTCCGGCGCTCCTCCACCCTCTCCGGGGAAAAACGACCGGGAGAGGAGCGGGAAGCGGAATAAGGCATTCCGCCGCGGGGAAGTACTCGGACGTCCGTCGCGGCCCACCGGCCGGGCCGGACCGGCCCGCACCGAGGGCCGACGGACCGCCCCGTTCGAGCGCGGCGACACCGCGAGGGGGCCGGACCGTCGGCGGGACCGGCCCGGGGAGGGGA
>NZ_VKHT01001553.1 GCF_014141535.1 Streptomyces alkaliphilus
GTGTAGGGGTGGGCGGCCCGGCGCAGCACCAGGGGGGCCGGGCCGCTCTCCACGATCCGCCCGGCGTACATCACCGCCAGCCGCTCGCAGGTGTCGGCGAGCACGGTCAGGTCGTGGCTGATCATCATCAGGGCGATGCCGCGTTCGGCGACCAGGCGGCGCAGCAGGTCCAGCACGCGGGCCTGCACCATCACGTCCAGGGCGGTGGTGGCCTCGTCGGCGATCAGCAGGCGGGGGGAACAGGCCAGCGCCATGGCGATCATGACCCGCTGGCGCTGCCCGCCGGAGAGTTCGTGCGGGTACGAGCGGGCGCGGCGGGCGGGCAGCCCGACCCTTTCCATCAGCTCCAGGGCGCGGGCCTCGGCGGTTCGCCGGTCCACGCCGGCGCGGGCCTCGTGGAGCAGGATCGGCTCGGCGATCTGCCGCACCACCCGGTGCACGGGGTTGAGGGAGTGCAGGGCGCCCTGGAAGACGATGGAGGCACCGGTCCAGCGAACGGCGCGCAGCCGGCCGGGGATCATGCCGAGCACGTCCTCCCCGTCGAGGAGGACCCGGCCGGTGACGGCGGTGGTGGGCGGGAGCAGGCGCAGCGCGGCGGAGACGAGGGTGGACTTGCCGCAGCCGGACTCCCCGGCGACGCCGAGGGTGCCGCCGGGTTCGAGGGCGAGGGAGACGCCCCGGACGGCTGGGACGGCGCCCCGGGAGCCGTGGTGGGTGACGTGCAGATCCTCCAGGCGCAGCAC
>NZ_VKHT01001554.1 GCF_014141535.1 Streptomyces alkaliphilus
CCCCTCGGCCGCCTCCACCGGCCCCGGCAGGCTCTCCTGGCCGGCCCGGGTGATCGTCGCCCTGGCCGTCGGGCTCATCGCGAGCTTCGCGACCTGGCACCTGTTGGCGATCTTCCTGTTCGTCGCCCCCTCCAACACCGTCACCAACGAGTACGGCGACACCATCCGCGGTTACGTGAACCCGGAGTTCGAACAGAACTGGAAGCTCTTCGCCCCCAACCCCCTCCAGCGGAACGTCGCCGTGGAGGCCCGGATCGAGACGGTCGCCGAGGACGGGTCGCTCGAGGTGAGCGAGTGGGTGGACCTCTCCGCGATGGACTTCGAGCACATCCGGCACAACCTGCTGCCCAGCCACACCGCGCAGAACGAACTCCGTCGGGCCTGGGACTTCTACACCAACAACCACGACGACAGCGGCAACGCGCAGGGCTCCCGCGCCCACCTCGCCTCCACCTACGTGCACCGCATCGCGCTGCTGAGGCTGAGCGGGGAGATGGACGTCACCGAGGCGCGGCGGGTCCAGGTCCGCGGCGTGCTCACCCGGGTCCCGGCCCCGCCGTGGAGCTCGGAGAACATCGACACCTCCCCCTCGTACACCGAGCTGGACTGGCGCACCGTCCTCCCCGCCGACCTGCCCGGCGGGGCCCTCGCCCCCGAGGAGTCCTCGTGACCGACGACGCACGGACCCCCGGGCGGGACGACCGGGGGTCCGTGCGTCGTCGGTCACGAGGACTCCTCGGGG
>NZ_VKHT01001555.1 GCF_014141535.1 Streptomyces alkaliphilus
GTCCCCCGGAGCCCGCCCCGACGAGGGGAACCGGTCCGCTCCCTCACCCACCCGTCGTGCCGTCGACCCGCTCGCCGAGGAGATCGGCGTGGTTGTCGCGTCGGCCGTACTCCTCGCTCCTGCGGGTCGCTCCCGGGGGTCCCCGGGATCCGCTTCCCGGCAGCGCGAGGAGATGCGCAGGCACCTCGGGATTCATCCCCGCGTCATGACTCCTCCGGGCCGCAGGGGCGCAGGGGCGCGAAGGAGCGGGCCGGCTCCGGCGCGCGCAGCAGGTGCAGGGCGAACACGGTCAGCCAGAGCCACGCGGCGGTGAGTGCCACTCGCTGAAACAGGCCCGCGTGGTCCGCGAGTGCCTCCACCTGCTCGAAGCCCGCACTCGCGAGGGCCAGGGCCAGGAGGAACACCACGGCGGCGATCGCGGAGCCGATCGCCCGCCGACGATCACGGATGCCCCCGAGGCGGCGGGCGAATACCAGACAGGCCACGGGTATCGCCAGGAAGAGAAGGAGGGAGAAGAGGTCGTGCAGCAGGGCCGGGGCACCGCTGTACTCCGTGAGGGCGTCCGGGCTCCCCGGCGGGTAACCACCCACCGGGTCACCGGTGAAGAGACCGGCGCCGACCAGACCGATGCCCCACCCGGCAAGGGCCCGCACCCCCCACCGGGTGTCCGTGACGGCTCCCGGTCGGCCCCGCACACCGAGGGCGAAGGCGAGACACAGCAGGCCCGCGATCACGAAC
>NZ_VKHT01001556.1 GCF_014141535.1 Streptomyces alkaliphilus
GCCCTAGACCCGAGTCGATGAGCGCGATCTTCACGGGGTACCCTGACCCCGTGAAGATCGCGCTCATCGACTCGGGTCTAGGGCTTCTCGCCGCCGCCGCCGCGGTGCGCCGCACCCGCCCGGATGTCTCCCTGGTGTTGTCCGGTGACCCGGACGGGATGCCCTGGGGGCCCCGGGAGCCGGGCGACATCGCGGCACGCGCCCTGCGCTGTGCGCGCGCGGCGTTGGAACACGGTCCGCGCGCGCTGGTGATCGCCTGCAACACCGCCTCCGTTCACGCGTTGGAGGCCCTGCGGGCCGAACTCGAACCCGCCGTGCCCGTCATCGGGACGGTGCCGGCGGTCAAGCCCGGGGCGCTGGCGGGCGGGCCTCTCGCGATCTGGGCCACCCCCGCCACCACCGGCAGCGTCTATCAGCGTCGGCTGATCACGGAGTTCGCCGGTGGTGTGAAGACGGCCGAGGTGCCCTGCCACGGTCTGGCGGACGCCGTGGAACGGGCCGATCCCGACGCGATCGCCCGGGCGGTGGACGCGGCGGTCCGGCTCACCCCGGCCGGGGTGCGGGACGTGGTGCTGGGATGTACACACTACGAACTGGTCGCCACGACCATCCGTGAACGGTTGACCGAGGCCCTCGGCGCGTCGGTGCGGTTGCACGGGTCCGCCGGGGCGGTCGCCACCCAGGCCCTGCGTCGCGCCGGCATCCACGGCGAGGGCCCTGCGGTCGGCCCGGGAG
>NZ_VKHT01001557.1 GCF_014141535.1 Streptomyces alkaliphilus
CTCCCTGGACTTCTCCCGCCCCGGTCGCACCTGGCTGCCCACCCTGGGCGCGACCCGCTTCCCGCTGTGGAGCCTGGTGAGCACCTGGTACCACGAGGGCGTGCCCGGTCACCACCTCCAGCTGGCCCAGTGGACGTACCTGGCCGACCGGCTCTCCCGCTTCCAGACCGGCCTCGGGAAGATCAGCGCCTCCACCGAGGGGTGGGCGCTGTACGCGGAGCGGCTGGCCGACGAACTCGGCCTGCTCACCGACCCCGGCGACCGCCTGGGGTACCTCTCCGAGCAGATGCTGCGCGCGATGCGGGTGATCATCGACATCGGCATGCACACCGGGCGCCGGATCCCCGAGGGCGTGCCCCAGCCCGGTCCGGGCGGTCCCGAGCTGCGCGCCGGCGACGCCTGGACGCCGGAGCTCGCGCACGCCTTCGTCTCCGCGTACAGCGGCATGGAGTCGGAGTATCTCGCCTCCGAGATCACCCGCTACCTGGGGGTGCCCGGCCAGGCCATCAGCTACAAGCTGGGCGAGCGGGCGTGGTTGGCGGGTCGGGAGGCGGCCCGGGCGGCGCACGCGGCGCGCGGCGAGGAGTTCGACCTCCGGGCCTGGCACACCTCGGCCCTGGCGCTGGGTTCCCTGGGGCTGGACGACCTGGCCGACGAGCTGGCCGTCCTGCCGTGACCACCGACCCCCGCGGCGGCGGGGCCCCCGCGGGGGCGGTGGGTGCGCGGCCGTTCGG
>NZ_VKHT01001558.1 GCF_014141535.1 Streptomyces alkaliphilus
GTTCCCGCCCGCGCCCCGAGCCGTTCGGTGACCAGCGCCGCGACCCGGCCGATCTCGCCCGCGCCCGGCAGGAAGCACAGCACGTCGCCGGGCCCCTCTCCCAGGGCCCGCACGGTGGTGTCCGCGACGTGTCGCAGCAGGGCGGGGTCGACCGAGGTGCCCCGGGCCGGGCGAACCGGGCGCGGCGGTGGGCACCACACCTCCTCCACCGGGTGGGAGACGCCCCGCACCCCGACCACGGGCGCCTCCAGCAGTCGGGCCCACAGGGTGGTGTCGGTGGTGGCGGAGGCGGCGATCAGCCGCAGCTCGGGGCGCAGGGTGGCCCGCACGTCCAGCAGGAACGCCATCGCGGTGTCCGCGTCCAGGTGCCGTTCGTGGCACTCGTCGAGCAGGACGGTGCCCACTCCCGGCAGTTCGGGGTCCCGGTGCAGCCGCCGAAGCAGGACCCCGGTGGTCACCACCTCCACCCGGGCGCCGGGCCCGGCCCGGCGCTCCCCGCGCACGGTCCACCCGACCCGACCGCGCGGACCGGCCTCCTCGCCGAGCAGCCAGGCGATGCGTCGGGCCGCCGCCCGTACGGTCATCCGGCGTGGTTCGACCACCAGGACACGTCCGGTCGTCCCGGCGGGGGCCGGGAGGTCGGGGAGCAGTCCGGCGAGCACCGGGGGGACCAGCGTCGTCTTACCGGTGCCGGGCGGGGAGTGGAGCACGGCGGCGCCGGCGGACTCC
>NZ_VKHT01001559.1 GCF_014141535.1 Streptomyces alkaliphilus
CGAACGTGGTCTTGCCCACACCGAACCCACCGGCGACCACGATCTTCGCCGAAGTCGTGGAACGAGCCGGAGCCGCCCCGGCCGCACCGCTAGAGCTTGCGAAGTCCACTGAGCACCCTTTCGAGCAGCGTCACGTCCGGCTGGCCGGCCGAATCGCCGTCTCCCGGCTGATGAATGGCGACCAACCCGGCCTCCGCCAGATCGGCGACGAGGATCCGGGCCACACCAAGGGGGATGGAGAGCAACGCGGAGATCTCCGCGACCGACTTGACCTCCGGAAGACAGAGCTGACAGATCCGCTGGTGCTCGGGGAGCAGTCCCTGGAGCTGCACCGGTTCGGCACTGGTGCTCACCAGGGCCTCGATCGCCAACTGGTACCGGGGACGCGTCCGCCCCCCGGTCATGGCGTAAGGACGCACCAACGGCTGTTCGCCCTCGTCGTCATAGGCACCGCCATGGCGGTCACCGTACGAGCCCTGCGACGGTGGCGGGGTGGTCATAGCTCCTCCGGAGGTGACATGAGATCGGCGTTGCGAGTCGTGTGCCTGACGGCCTGATTGGTGCTCATGTGGGGGGAGCGTTCGGTTCAGTTGAGCAGACTACCCTGGAGTTCGGCGCGGAGATCAGGCGTCAGAACCGCACCCGCACGGTCCACCAACAACGCCATCTCATACCCCACCAGACCGATGTCGGCATCCGGATGCGCCAACACCGCCAACGAGGAACCAT
>NZ_VKHT01000156.1 GCF_014141535.1 Streptomyces alkaliphilus
AGGTGGCGCGCCCCCCTCCGCCGGGGCGCCCCACCTGGTCTGGGACTGGAACGGCACCCTGCTGCACGACATCCACGTCGTGCTGGAGGCCACCAACGCGGCCTTCGGCGAACTGGGGATGCCCGTCCTGACCCTCGACAGCTACCGCGACCTGTTCTGCGTCCCCATCCCGAAGTTCTACGAGCGCCTCCTCGGCCGACTGCCCACCGACGAGGAGTGGGTGGTGATGGACGGTGCCTTCCACCGCCACTACTTCGCGCGGATCGAGCGCACCGCCCTGACCGAGGGCGCCTCCGACCTCCTCGCCGCCTGGGGCGGCGCCGGCGGTACCCAGTCCGTCTGCTCGCTCGCGGGCCACGACCACCTGGCCGACTGGCTGACGCGGCTCGACATCCACCACCACTTCGCCCGGGTGGACGGTCACCCCGGCACCGGCCCGCGACAGGGCAAGGCCGACCAGATGGTGCGCCACCTCGCGGCCCTGAGGGGGGTGGATCCCGCCCGCACGGTGGTCATCGGGGACGCCACCGACGACGCCGTGGCCGCCGCCGCGGCGGGGGCCCGGGCCGTGCTCTACACGGGGGGCTCCCACAGCCGCCGCAGTCTGTCCGCCGCCGGTGTCCCCGTCGTGGACACCCTGGAGGAGGCGGTGCAGGTGGCGGGCGACATCGTCTCCTGAGACCGGCGCGCCTCCCCGGCCCGTCCCTGCTCCGGCGCGCCCCTCACCGGCCCGTCCCTGCTCCGGCGTGCCTCCGGGGCGCGCCGACCGTGCCCGGTGCGGGCGCGCCGGTGAGGGCCGCCGGCCGCCGGAGGACCCTCCCGATCCTCCCGGTGCGCACGCCCCGGGAGCGTCCCGGGACCCGACACGCCCCGGAATCGCTGCCCTGCCGGGCGGTCGGTCCTGCGGTACCGTTCCGATGGAGGTTCACCCGTCCGCCGCACCCGGGCGGCGGGTCCGGTGCCGTCGCCGCCCCGGCGCGTCGCGCGCCGTCCCCTCCGGGAACCGCGTGTCACCCGCGGGTCGCCCCGGTCCGCGGGCCACCCCCACCACGGGGGCGTCGCCGCGGGCCACGGTGCCGCGGCTCCTCGACCGTGCGGGAACGACCCGTCGGTGACCGATACGCCACACAGCCGAATGACAACACCGGGTGGTCCCCTCCGCGCCCGCGCCGGCGGTTCATGTCCACTTGGTCGAAATACCGCCCACCGCTTTGTACGAACGGCGGCGGGTGCGCCGGCACGGGAGGGGTAGCCTGAGCCCGTGATCAGCGCGATACCCGCCGGAGGCAGCGTCGCCTCCCCCGCCCCGGTCGCGGAGTCCGCCCCGACCGGGGAACCGGCTCCGCGCACCCCGCGCGGCCCGGTGCGGCCGGTCGTCGAAGGACGCGGCGGGGATCGCCCGTCTTCCCCGACCGAACGTCGCCCGCTGCATCCGACATCGAGTTCCCGACGTCGTGCGACGAGGCGCGACAGGAGTCAGAGGACATGCACAGCAAGCTGGATGACGTCAAAGCCGAATTGCTGAACCGCGCGGTCGAGGTCGCCGACCACGGCCCGGCGGGAAGCAGAACCGCCCAGCACCCGGACGCCGACGAGCTCCGGGCGTATCTCCAGCGCTACTACCTGTACGTCTCCCCGGAAGATCTCCAGGGACGTGACCCGGTCGACCTCTACGGGGCCGCGCTCTCCCACCGCCGGCTCGCCGTCCATCGCCCGCAGGGCACCGCCAACGTTCGTGTCCACACGCCGACGGTCGAGGAAGTGGGCTGGACCTGCAGCCACACCGTGGTGGAGGTCGTCACCGACGACATGCCCTTCCTGGTCGACTCGGTCACCAACGAACTCTCCCGGCAGGACCGGGGCATCCACATCGTCATCCACCCGCAGATGATCGTCCGCAGGGACGTCACCGGGAAGCTGCTCGAGGTCCTGGACGCCGGGCGCGATCCCTTCGGCGCGCGGGCCCACACCCATGAGCCGGAGGAGCTGCCCGGGGACGCGGTGATCGAGTCCTGGATCCACGTGGAGGTGGACCGGGAGACCGATCACGAGGACCTGCGACGCATCGAGGCCGACCTGCGGCGGGTGCTCAACGACGTCCGCGAGTCCGTGGAGGACTGGCGGAAGATGCGCGAGCGGGCGCTGGCCGTCGCCGACGAGTTGACCGTCCCGCCCGTCCTGGTGACCGACACCGGGACGGACGGGACGACCGGCGGGGAGGTCACCCCGCCCGCCGAGGAGGTCCGGGCCCTCGCCGACGGCACCGGGGACGAGGCCGAGGCGGAGAGGCGTCGACGCGTCCTGGAGGTCGAGGAGGCCCGCGAACTGCTCCGCTGGCTGGCCGCCGACCACTTCACCTTCCTCGGGTACCGCGAGTACCGCCTGGTGCGGGAGGACAACGGCGGTGAGGGGGACGTCCTGACCGCCGTCCCCGGCACCGGCCTGGGCATCCTCCGCTCCGACCCCACCCACACCCTGCCCGAGGGCGGCCCCGACACCCCGGTCGGCACCCCCGGCCGCACCGACATCGGTGACTACCACCCGGGCACGCGAGCCCCCGAGTCCCCGGCCTTCAGCCGGCTCACCCCCGCCGCCCGGGCCAAGGCCCGTGAACCCCGGGTGCTCATCCTCACCAAGGCCAACAGCCGCGCCACCGTGCACCGCCGGTCCTACCTGGACTACATCGGCGTCAAGAAGTTCGACGCCGAGGGCCGGGTGATCGGGGAGCGTCGCTTCCTGGGCCTGTTCTCCTCGGCGGCGTACACCGAGTCCGTGCGCCGGGTGCCGGTGATCCGCCGCAAGGTGGCCGAGGTGCTGGCCTCCGCCGGATTCGCCCCCGACAGCCACAGCGGCCGGGACCTGCTCCAGATCCTGGAGACCTACCCGCGCGACGAGCTGTTCCAGACCTCCGTGCCCATCCTGCGGGCCATCACCACCGCGGTGCTGCACCTTCAGGAGCGCCGCCGGCTGCGGCTGTTCCTGCGTCAGGACGACTACGGCCGCTACTACTCGGCCCTGGTCTACCTGCCCAGGGACCGTTGGACCACCTCGGTCCGGCTGCGGCTGAGTGACATCCTCTGCGAGGAACTGGGCGGCACCACCACGGACTTCACCGCCTGGAACACCGAGTCGGTGCTCTCCCGGCTGCACTTCGTGATCCGGGTCCCACCCGGCACCGAGCTGCCGGAGATCACCGAGGCGGACCGGGACCGCATCGAGGCCCGGCTCGCCGAGGCCTCCCGGTCCTGGACCGACGGCTTCGTCGACGCCCTTCTCGCCGAGTGCGGCGAGGAGCAGGCGGCCGAGCTGGGCCGTCGCTTCCAGCACGCCTTCCCCGAGGGCTACAAGGCCGACCATCCGCCACGCGCCGCCGTCGCCGACCTGCAGTACGTCATCGGCCTGCGCACCGGCGAGGACGGCCCGGACTTCGCCCTCAGCCTCTACGAGCCGGTCGGCGCGGCCCCCGGCGAGCGCCGCTTCAAGATCTACCGCACCGGTGAGCCGGTGACCCTCTCGGCGGTCCTGCCGGTGCTCCAGAACCTCGGTGTCGAGGTGGTCGACGAGCGACCCTACGAACTGCGTCCGGCGGACGGCTCCACCGCCTGGATCTACGACTTCGGGCTGCGTGTCCCCGAGTCCGTCGCCGGCGCCGTGAGCGCCGACGTGCGCGAGCGTTTCCAGGAAGCCTTCTCCGCCGCGTGGACCGGTGAGGCGGAGAACGACGGGATCAACGCCCTGGTGCTCTCCGCGGGGCTGACCTGGCGGCAGGCGATGGTGCTGCGCGCCTACGCCAAGTACCTGTGGCAGGCGGGGGCGAGGTTCTCCAAGGAGAACATGGAGGCCACGCTCCGCCGCAACGTCCACACCACCCGCCTGTTGGTCAACCTCTTCGAGGCCCGTCTGCACCCCGAACGGCAGCACGCCGGGCGCGAGTTGATCGACGGCATCCTGGAGGAACTGGACGGCGCCCTGGACGAGGTCTCCAACCTGGACGAGGACCGCATCCTCCGCGCCTTCCGCACCGTCATCCGGGCGACCCTGCGGTGCAACTACTTCCGTTCCGACACCGACACCCTCGCCGGGGGCGGGGAGGAGCCCGGTCGGCCCCGCCCCTACCTGTCGATGAAGCTCGACCCGCAGGCCATCCCCGACCTGCCCGAGCCGCGCCCGGCCTACGAGATCTGGGTGTACTCCCCGCGCGTGGAGGGTGTCCACCTGCGGTTCGGCAAGGTCGCCCGGGGCGGGCTGCGCTGGTCCGACCGGCGCGAGGACTTCCGCACCGAGATCCTGGGCCTGGTCAAGGCACAGGAGGTGAAGAACACCGTCATCGTGCCGGTCGGCGCCAAGGGCGGGTTCGTCGCCAAGCGGCTGCCGGCCCCCTCGAACCGGGAGGCCTGGCTGGCGGAGGGCGTCGCCTGCTACCGCACCTTCATCCGCGGCCTGCTGGACATCACCGACAACCTGGTGGAGGGCCGGGTCGTGCCGCCGCCCCGGGTGGTCCGGCACGACGGCGACGACACCTACCTCGTGGTCGCCGCCGACAAGGGCACCGCCACCTTCTCCGACATCGCCAACGAGGTGGCGGCGGAGTACGGCTTCTGGCTGGGGGACGCCTTCGCCTCCGGCGGTTCGGCCGGCTACGACCACAAGGCCATGGGCATCACCGCCCGGGGGGCCTGGGAGTCGGTCCGTCGGCACTTCCGCGAACTGGGCCACGACACCCAGACGCAGGACTTCACGGTCGTCGGCATCGGCGACATGTCCGGCGACGTCTTCGGCAACGGCATGCTGCTGTCGGAGCACATCCGGCTGGTCGCGGCCTTCGACCACCGGCACATCTTCCTGGACCCCGAGCCCGACGCCGCCGGCTCATGGGCGGAGCGCCGCCGGCTGTTCGAGCTGCCCCGTTCCTCCTGGGCCGACTACGACACCTCGCTGTTGTCCAGGGGCGGCGGTGTGCACCCGCGCACGGCCAAGTCCATCCCGCTCACCCCGCAGGTGCGCACGGCCCTGGACATCCCGTCCTCGGTCGCGACGATGACCCCCGCCGAGCTGATGCAGGCGATCCTGCGGGCGCCGGTGGACCTGTTGTGGAACGGCGGCATCGGTACCTACGTCAAGGCGTCCACCGAGAGCCACGCCGCCGTCGGTGACCGTGCCAACGACGCGATCCGGGTGGACGGCCGGGACCTGCGGGTCAAGGTGGTCGGCGAGGGCGGCAACCTGGGTCTGACCCAGTTGGGGCGCATCGAGTTCGCCCGCGCCGGCGGGCACTGCAACACCGACGCCATCGACAACAGCGCCGGTGTGGACACCTCCGACCACGAGGTGAACATCAAGATCCTGCTCAACGACGTGGTCGCGAACGGGGACCTCACCGTCAAGCAGCGCAACCGACTGCTGGCGGAGATGACCGACGAGGTCGGCGAGATCGTGCTGCGCAACAACCACGCGCAGAACGTGGTCCTGGCCACCTCCGAGGCCACCGCGTCCGGCCTGCTCCTGGCCCACCAGCGCTTCATCCGCTCCCTGGAGGCGGAGGGCCGGCTGGACCGGCGGTTGGAGTTCCTGCCGGACGACGAGGAGATCGCCGAGCGGCTGCACGCGGGGGAGGGGCTGACCCAGCCGGAACTGGCGGTGCTGCTGGCGTACGCCAAGCTCACCGCCACCGAGGCCCTGGTCGGCACCGACCTGCCCGACGACCCCCACCTGCAGAGCCTGTTGGAGGTGTACTTCCCCGGTCCGCTGCGCGAGCGCTTCCAGGCCCGGATCGAGCGCCACGCGCTGCGCCGGGAGATCATCACCACCCTCCTGGTCAACGACACGATCAACGTCGGCGGTCCCTCCTTCCTGCACCGGATGCACGAGGAATCCGGTGCCTCGGTGGAGGAGATCGTCCGGGCGCACACCGCCGCCCGGGCCATCTTCGGTCTGCAACGGATCTGGGACACCGCCGAGCGGTTGGCCAACGACGTCCCGGCGACCGTCCTGACCGGCATCCGGCTGCACTCACGGCGCATGGTCGAGCGCGGGGCCCGGTGGCTGCTGAACAACCGGCCGCAGCCGCTGCGGCTCGCGGAGACCATCGAGGTCTTCTCCGAGCGGTTGGGCCAGGTGTGGCTGGAGCTGCCCAAGCTGCTGCGCGGCCGTGACCTGGAGGTGCACACCGCCACCCACGACGAACTGGTGGGCAGCGGGGTGCCTCCCGAGCTGGCCCAGCAGGTCGCCGGTTTCACCGCCGTCCTCCCCGCCCTCGACGTGGTGGCCGTCGCCGATCGCACCGGCCGGGACCTGCTGGACGTGGCGCAGGTGTACTACCACCTCGCCGACCAGTTGGGCATCTCCCGGCTCCAGGACCGGATCGGCATGCTGCCGCGCGCCGACCGCTGGCAGTCGATGGCGCGCACCGCGATCCGGGAGGATCTGTACGCGGCGCACCAGCTGATCACGGCCGATGTGCTGGCCGCCGGTGAGGCGGGGGCCGACCCGGAGGAGATGTGGGAGGCGTGGGCCTCCCGCAACCGGGCGATCCTCACCCGCGCCCGTTCGACGCTGGCGGAGATCCAGAGCTCCGACGACTTCGATCTGGCCAACCTGTCGGTCGCGATGCGGACGATGCGCACCCTGCTGCGCAGCAACCGCTGACGCGCCGCGTCGTCCACCGCCGCGCCCCCGGCCCCGGGACCTCCCGGGGCCGGGGGCGCGGGGTTTCCGCGGGTCTCCGTGAATTTCCGCGGGTTCTCCGGGGGGCTTTCCCGGCGGCGCCGCCGGGGCCTGCGCGGGGCCCGGCCGGGGTGGTTCCCGGCTCCCGGTCCCCCGCACGGCCCCGGAAAAGACGACGCGGGAGACGGTCGTTCCTAGGGTGACGGGCATGGAGCCAGTGATGACCAGCAGCGGTGTCGGCCGGGCCACGGCCGCGATGCCCGCCCCCGGTCGGGCCCCGGCCGCGACGATCCTGCCGGAGGAGTGGGCCCGCACCCCGGTGCTGGTGGTGATGCCGACCTACAACGAGGCGGGCACCCTGCCGGGGGTGGTGGGGGAGCTGATGGCGCTGCCGCTGCCCGGGCTGCGGCTGCTGATCGTGGACGACGCCAGTCCCGACGGCACCGGCCGCATCGCCGAGGGACTGGCGCGCCGGTACGGGGGGCCGGGGCGTCCGGGG
>NZ_VKHT01001560.1 GCF_014141535.1 Streptomyces alkaliphilus
CCCCCTTCGGCCGCCGGCTCCTGCCCGCCGCCCGGCGACTGATCCTGGCCGCCGAGGCGTTGGAGGACGAGGCCGAGCGGGCCCACCGGGCCCCCATCGAACCGGCCCTTCCCGACACCTGCTCCCGTCCGGATGTCGCCCGGCTGATCGCCGTGGCGGCGGAACGGGGCATCACCCTGGACCCCCGCTCCGCCCCGCCGGCCGAACGCGCCGAACTGCTCGCCTCCCGGACCGTGCGCGCCGCCCTCCTCGCGGTGCCGCCCTCCTCGCGGTGCCGCCCACCGAGGCGACCTGGACGGTTCCGCTGGGCCTGGCCGGTCGGACGCCCCCCGCGACGCGGCGGCTGTACGTGGAGACCCTTCGTCCCGGCCGGGGCGACACCGGGCCCGCCCGGCGCCTGTGCCTGGAGCCGGAGGACGACGTGCCGCACGTCCGTGACCGGCTGCGCCGGGTGTGCGAGTCGGTGGGTCTGCGGCCCTCCCAACTGATCGTGGAGAAGAGCCCGGAGGTCGCCGCCGCCCGCGCCATCGGCGGTGAAGATCTGCTGCTGTGCCCGCCGGCCCGGGCCCGCGAGCTGGGTCTGCACTGGCGGCCGATCGGGGAGATCGACCCCGTCCGGGGATACGCCCTGGTCGCCGGCTCCCCGGACGACGCCGATCGGCTCGACGCGCTGCCGCGGGAGGCGATCGCCCGCTGCCCGGGCGCCGACGCCGCGCCGCCCGCCCC
>NZ_VKHT01001561.1 GCF_014141535.1 Streptomyces alkaliphilus
ATGTGATGTCTCAGGACATCGAGGACGCCCGAACCTACAGGTTTGTAGGTTCGGGCGTTCGTCATTTTGGGGTGGGGCCTGGTGGGCGGCCGGTGCGCTGGTAGATGACGGTGGGGTCGAGGACCAGTTCGCGGATGATCTCGCCAGTGGTGGCGTTGATGACGCGGATGTCGAGGTCCTGGATGAGTGCCAGGGCGTAGGTTCCGGCGTAGGTTCGTCCGATGCCGATGCGGTAGAGGGTTCCGCCGTGGCGCAGGGTGATGGAGCCGGCTTTGGAGACGCGGTCGGCGCGTACGCGGTCGTGGGTGTCGGTGCTGCGGTCGGTGCCGGGTGCGGTTTTGGGGCGGGCGGTGTAGATCGTTGCCGGGGTCGCGCGGTGTGGAAGTGACCGGTGCGGTCGGTGGTGGTTGCAGGTGTGGAGGAAGGTGTCGAGCAGGGCCTGTAGCTCGGTCGGGGTGGTGGGCTGGGTGGGCTGGGCGGTGAGCCACTTCTTCATCGTCTGCTGGAAGCGTTCGATCTTGCCTTGAGTGGTGGGGCTGCTGGGTTTGCCGTTTTTCTGGGTGATGTTCAGGCGGCGTAGTTCCTTCTCCAGTGCGGTGCGTCCGCCTCGTCGGCTGGGGCCGGCCAGGCGGACGGTGTAGACGAGGCCGTTGTCGGTCAGTGTGGAGGCGGGGTATCCGTGCAGTTGGGCGGCTTGCCGGAAGGTGTCCAGGACGATCTTGGAGG
>NZ_VKHT01001562.1 GCF_014141535.1 Streptomyces alkaliphilus
GAGGGAGCGGTCACAGCATCAGCTCCGAGCGTCGGCGGGGGTTGAGGCGTTCGCGCCACAGGCCGGCCAGGCCGGCGATGGCGAGGGTGGTGACGACGATGAACAGCCCGGGGAAGAGGGTGGGCCACCACTCGCCGGTGAGCAGCGAACCCCGTCCGTCGTTGATCATCGACCCCAGGCTGGCCCGGTGGGCGGGGATTCCCAGGCCGAGGAAGGAGAGGGCGGATTCGTGCCACACGGCGTGCGGCACCATCAACACCGCCGCCAGCCCGGCCTGCGGGAGGACGCCGGGCACCAGGTGTCGGGTGACCACCCGCCACCGGGAGGCTCCGCCGGAGACAGCGGCGTCCACGTAGGGGCGCGAACGCAGGGAGAGGATCTCCGCGCGCACGATACGGGCGGTGGACACCCAGTGCGTCAGGCCCACCGAGAGGACCACCGGCCACACCCCGGGACGGAACATGGCCACGATGAACACGCCCATCAACAGGTGCGGCACGGAGGTGAAGACCTCGACCACCCGCATCACCACACGATCGACGGCACCGCCGAAGGCGCCCGCCAGACCGCCGATGGCCAGGCCGAGGACGGCCGCGACGGCCGCCGCCACCAGCCCCACCAGCAAGGAGACCCGCAGACCGTAGACGCAGCGCAACAGCAGGTCCCGTCCCAACGCGTCGGTGCCGAAGGGGTGGGCGAGGGAGGGCGGGAGATGCTTGGC
>NZ_VKHT01001563.1 GCF_014141535.1 Streptomyces alkaliphilus
CCGGTGGGGTTGTGCAGCTGTAGGGACGTGGCGCTGTACCGCAGGTCACCGGTGGTGGTGTGGAGGGTGAAATCACCGGTGGCGGGGTCGGTGATCCGCAACTCGGTGCCACCCGACAGGAGGGAGACGTTCTCGGTGGTGACGGTCCCGCCGCCCGCGTGGGTCACCCGGTCGGGCGTGCCCGAACCGTCCAGGTGCAGGGTGATCTGCGCCCGGGTCGCACCGCCGGGGTTCAGGTTCACCCACTGCACGCCGTCGCCGGCCGGGTTCCCGTCCGCTCCGATGGTCCACTGCCGGGTCGCGTTCGGTCCGAGCTCCTCGGTGATCCGGACCACGGGGTTGTCCCCGGTGCCCACCTCGACCCGCAGGGGGTGGCCGCCGGTACCGGGGGTCGCGGTGGAGGTGGAGCCGTCGAAGGTCACACGGCCACCGGTACCGCCGGGGATCGTGAAGTCGAAGGGCTGGATCGCCGGGGTACCACTCGCCGGGGCGGAGGGCACATCGCGCACCATGAAGACCTGGACGCCCTGGTCGATGCCCATCCGCTGCATCAGGAAGCGGTGCCACGCGGGGTCGTTGCCGAACAGGCGGTTGAGGGCCGCGAGTGCGTTGACGGCGTCCTTGTCGCCGGAGGACTTGGGGGGCGGGGAGAGCGCGAGGTCGTCCGGGGCACCCTCCCCGCGCGGAACGAGGGCGGACGGCGAGTCGTCGAGACGTGCCG
>NZ_VKHT01001564.1 GCF_014141535.1 Streptomyces alkaliphilus
GGGGATGATGGTCGTGCTCCTTCGCGGCGTTTGTCGTGAGGGGGTGCGCTCCCGGGGCGGCGGATGCTTGGCGGTATCGAGGCCGCCCCGGGATGCCGACTCAGCGACCTACTCGTCTAGTCATGTGAGGGCGAGAAGATCTCGACTCCGGAGCGGGTGCCGGAGTCGATGGCGGGGGCGAGGAAGGTGTCGGCCAGGTAGAAGCCGAACAGGGCCAGGGTGAGGGCGACCCACAGGCGGACGCCGAGGAACTTGATCACGCCCCAGGCGATGATTCCCAGGACCAGGACGAGGGGCAGGGTGACGGTCACGGCGGGATCTCTCCTGTCGGGTCAGACGGCGGAGCAGCGGTGGGTACGGGCCGCGAGTTCGGCGGCGGAGCGGGTGTCGTACTCGGCGGAGAAGCCGCAGCGCGGCGCGGTGCACGCGGCGGTGTGCTTCTCCCGGCCCCGGTTGTCGGTGGCGGTGCCGACGCGGACCGGGCCGTAGCGGCCCACCTGGCGGAAGCGGCGGAAGAGGGTCACGGCGGTTTGTCCTCTCGATCAGTGGAGTCGGGTGAGGAGGGCGTCGGCGATCGGCACGGGAACACCGAGCCGGGCCCGCAGGGTCGGGGCGTCGATGGGGTGACCGGTGCGGTTCAGGTGGTCACCGGCAACCTTCCGGGCGTGCTCGACCAGGGCGGCCGGAACGGGGACCGGCGCCGGTTCGGTCGGGGCGGGAA
>NZ_VKHT01001565.1 GCF_014141535.1 Streptomyces alkaliphilus
GGTTCCCGACGGGTGCTCACGGCCCCGACGGGACGGCTCGTGAGGGGGTTTCCGGCCTCCGCCCGGTGCGGACGCCTCGGGGTCGTCTCCTCTAGGGTGAAGGGGGCGTGTGACACGACTGTCGCCGGCGGGAACCACCGGCCGGACGTGTCCCGTCGGGGCGATCCACCGATACGCGGGGATCGGGTGGCAACAGCAGTGGGAGGCGTCGTGAACAGCGATCGGGACGGCATGCGCACCGGGGACGGGGCCGTCGGTGACGCCCGGCCCGACGCCGCCCCGGACTCCGGGGCGGCGGACACCGGCGGGAGCGGGGCCCCGGCTCCGGCCTGGTATGTCGGTGCCTCCTCCCCGGTCCCCTCGCCCCGGCCGGATGGAGGGGGTCGGGAGGATCGGACGGACGACGCCGAGAGCGGGACGGAAGAGGCCGGGTCCCCCGAGGACACCGTCCACCCCTCCGCGCAGCGAACCGGTGACGACACTCCGGCCTCGGCTCCCGGAGCCGAGGGATCCGGCCCACACGAAACGCGTGAGGGGAACGACCGGGACGGCACGGATGGAGAGTCCGACTCCAGGCCCGGAGAGGAGAACGGCGACGCCAACGGGGATGGAGCGGCCGTCCCGACGCCGCCGATCGGTGGCGAGACCATGCAGTTCTCCCCCACCGCGCTGCGCCGTTCCACGGAGGATCCCTCCCGAGGGGGCCCCGCGGTCCCCCGT
>NZ_VKHT01001566.1 GCF_014141535.1 Streptomyces alkaliphilus
TGTGTATAAGAGACAGTCGGTGCACGGGTCACCGGCGCACCGGGCGCGGGCGGGTCGGCGGCGGTGCGCGGCTCCGGGTAACCGGTGCTCAGGGCGGTGCGGTCGATCTCGGGGGGAAGTTCCCGGGGCGGCTCACCGGTGTCGTCCCCGCAGTCGGTCGCGGTGATCTGCACGGCGTTGACCGCGTCCGGGGCGGGAATCACCCAGGCGGTGCCCGCGCAGCCCTCCCGTTCCAGGGGGCCGGTCAGGGCGGGCAGGCCGCCGAGGGTCTCCGTCGCGACGGGTTCGCCCAGTCGCGCGTCGGGGTCGGCGATCCGCACGAGTCGGCCCAGGCCGTTCCACAGCGCCGCCGGGAGGTCGGCCGCGTCGCGGGGGGTGTCCTCGGCCGGCACCACCAGTCGGGCCTCGAACCGGACGGCGCCCCGGGCCAGGGACCGGCCGGTGCCGGTGAGGACGTCGGGACCGCGCAGTTCCCAGCCGGTGCCGTGGACGGTGAGGCGGGCGTCGGACCCCGTCGGGGCCTCCAGGCGGAGGGTGCTGCCCTCATCGAGGGGAGCGGTGGTGTTCAGCGCGGCGGCGAGCAGCGGCCAGCCGGCCGTGAGTGCGGCCACCACGGAGAGGACCAGGAGGACGGGGCCGGCCCCCGCGCGGCGCCGCCGGTGACGGGGCCCGCCGGCGGAGGGGCGCGCGGAGCGGGAGGAGCCGCCCCTGTCTCTTATA
>NZ_VKHT01001567.1 GCF_014141535.1 Streptomyces alkaliphilus
CGGCTCCCCCAGCCCGAGCCGCTGCCCCTCCACCCGATCGAGGAAGACATGCACGATCACGAGAACTCCGAGCACCTCGCCTCATTCGCCGACGTCCTGGCCGGTGAACTGCCGGGCACCTGGACCCGCGCGCACCATCGCCCCGAGGACAAGGACGACCTGGCCGAACTGACCGACCGGATCTGGGACCTGGATCTCGTCGCCGAGTCCCTGGCCGGTCATCCGCTGCGCCAGGCGGTCGTCCTCACCCGGCCGGACGGGGCCCGGCTGGCCGTCCTCGACCACCCCGGACACAACGGCTTCCTCGTCGCCGCCGTGGCACCCGACGACCTTCCCCCCGAGGCGTTCCGGGGGATCCGCGAACCGGACGGCATCGCCGTGGGCGACGACCCGTTCCGCAGCGCCGAGCTGGTGACAGGCGACCTGTTGCCCCGCGTCGAAACCGCCCTCACCCGGGTTCGCCACCACGCCGCGGGAGTCCGCCCCTCCCGACCGGACCGGGTGGTGTTGACCTGGCAGCCCGACGGTGACCTCGCAGCTTCCCCCGCCACCGAGGAAGCCGCCGACATCCTGGCCGCGCACGGGTTCGTCCGCGAGGAGAGCGGCATCCACCGTCTGAGCGGCGACGACACCGCCGTACAGGCCCGCGCCGTGCGGGCACTGGGAACCCGGCTCGAAGCGATGGGCATCGCCACGGCGTTGCAGCACCCTCCGGGC
>NZ_VKHT01001568.1 GCF_014141535.1 Streptomyces alkaliphilus
CCCGACACCCGGTCGCCGTCATCGCGCCGGGTGGTGCCCGCCCCGGGCGGCGCACCGGGATTTCCGCGAAAGTCGCGTCACGAACCCACCCCGACCTCCTCCCCCCTGGTGGGAACGGCGTCGACGGACGGCGCCGGCACGGGAGGAGAAGTCATGAACGGGAGCGCCACGGAGCCGAAAGCACTGGAGTGGTTGGCCGGCGCGGCGCCGGAGCCGGCGGCGTGGTTGCGGGCGCTGGAGGCCGCGCCCCACCGCGCCGCCCCCCTGCCCTGCGGACACCGCTGGGATGTGCTGATCCTGCCCGCCCGGCTCGGGCTCCCGACGCTGGAGGTGCTGCGAGGGCTCGTGCGCGTGCCGGGGCCGGTGTGGGAGGACGGCGACACCGGCCGGGTCGGTTTCCTCGTGCCGGTCGGCACGGCCGGCTGCTGGCTGGGGACGGGGGTGCGCTGTGCGGGCGCCGGGGAACGGGTGCCGGTGCCGCACCCGGCCCGGCGCGCCGGCCCCGGGGTGCGCTGGCTCTCGCCTCCCGACGGGTCGGGTCGGCTGGTGGATCCCCGCCCGTTGGAGCTGGCGATGCACGAGGCGGCGATTCGGACGTTGCCGATGGGACGCCGGTGAGCACCGCAGCGGGGCGGGGACGGCGCCCGTGACGGATCGGGAGGGACGTGCCGGGCGTTCGGTGGCCCACCCGGCGCGGAGGGGGAGGGCCCCGGGC
>NZ_VKHT01001569.1 GCF_014141535.1 Streptomyces alkaliphilus
GACACCGACGCCGTGACCCCGGTCGACCCCCCGCCCCGATGACGACTCCGGGCCGGCCACCCGCACGGGTGGCCGGCCCGGAGTCGGCACGGAGGTCGTCGCCCGGGAGGAGACCGGGGCGAACGCTCAGGCGTTCTCGGAGAAGATCTCCCGCAGCGGCTCCGGCAGCAACTCCTCGCACGCCTCGCGGGAGGGGATCGTCAACGAGTCCTCCACGCAGTCGAAGTAGTCCTTGTAGACCATCTGCACGGTGAACACCGCCGCGACCACGGCCAGCGCGATCCCCGAGAGCACCACACCGGCGATCGCCGAGAGGGTCTGCGGACGCCGTGAGGGATCCTTCGGCCCCCGGTCGTCGCCCACACCGCCCGGCCGGGTGCCGTACCCCTCGCCCGCCTCGCTCCGGGCCGGCTCGGGGTCGACCGCCTCCACGCGGTTCGCCGGGCCCGTCGGCGCGGCCTTCTTCCCCGACAGCGCGCCCCCGCGCAGCGAGTCGATGCCCCAGTACAGACCGAAGGCCGCCAGGAACAGCGCCAGCCAGTCCCAGCCCAACAGCGCGGCGAACACACCCCACATGCCGGCCAGCACCGCGTAACGGGCGTGCCGCTGGATCGGGTCGCTGGGATCCCAGCGCGGACCGGGACGGCCACCCGGCCGGTCCTGGCGCCGCTCCCCGAACCCGCCGCCCTGGCGCCCCGGCTGCCGGCGGCTCCAC
>NZ_VKHT01000157.1 GCF_014141535.1 Streptomyces alkaliphilus
GTACCGGGCCCGGGGGAGGGGTCGAGGGTTCCCACGTGCGAGGCGGCGAGTTCCTCGTCACCCGGACCGGGTGCGGGGAACAGCACCGAACCCAGCACGGGGCCCCCGAGCGCGATCAGGGCGGTGACGGCCGTGGCCGCGCCCAGCGTCGTCCACACCCGCCGGCCGGGCGTCAGGCCGCGGCGCGACCGGCCGGGATCGCGGCCGAAGACCTCGGCGAAACCGGCGTGCGGGGCGGGTTCCGTGGAACCGTTCGGTGGTACGGGCTTGGCCGACACGGTGTGTCCTCCGGGAAGCGGGTGCGGGATCGGGGATGCCGGGATCGGGGCGGGTCACTCGAGCACGGGGACCTCCGGAATGTCCGCCACGTCCAGCACCGTCAGGGTGTCGGCGCCGGGCGCGGACAGCTCCGACATGCGGATCGCCTGTCGCTCGGTCATCGCCTGGAACACCTGCCGGGCGGTGCGGCCGTTGCCGAACCGCTCGTTGCGCGGAATGGCGTCCATGTACGCGCGCAGCGCCTCACGGGCCGCCGGGCTCAGGTCGTAGCGGTGCTGCCCCGCGTGGTGCTCGACGATGTCCACGAGCTGGTCGCCGCTGTAGTCGGTGAACAGCAGGGTCCGGCTGAAACGGGAGGACAGGCCCGGGTTGGAGTTGATGAACCGCGCCATGTCGCCGGGGTAGCCCGCGGCGATGACGACCACCTCGTCGCGGTGGTCCTCCATCAGCTTCACCAGGGTGGCGATCGCCTCGCCGCCGAAGTCGTTGCTCATGCCGGGCGGCACCAGGGCGTACGCCTCGTCGATGAACAGCACCCCGCCCCGGGCGCGGAGGAACGCCTCGGTGGTCTTCGGCCCGGTGTGGCCGACGTACTCGCCGACCAGGGCGCTGCGGTCCACCTCCACCAGGTGACCGCGCTCCAGCAGGCCCAGCGCCCTCAACAGCCGCCCGTACAGGCGGGCCACCGTCGTCTTGCCGGTGCCGGGGTTGCCGGCGAAGACCAGGTGCCGGCTGAGCGGCGGCGCGGGCAGACCGGCGTCCTGCCGCATCCGCACGGTCTGCATGAGCTTGACCATGCCGCCGACATCGCGCTTGACGCCCTCCAGGCCGACCAGTTCGTCGAGTTCGGCGAGCAGCTCCTCCAGGGTCTCCGGTTCGGGCTCGGGTTCCCCGGCGACGTCGGCGGCGTCGCTGTTCGCGGTGCCGTCCGGCGCGGTCCCCGCCGGGCCGGGGCCGCCACCGGTACCGCCGGCCGGACCGTGGGGTCCGGTGGGCGCCCCCGGGCCCCCGGGGCCGGCCGGGCCGATCGGCCCGGTGGGCGGCGCGCCCTGCCCGGGTGAGGGCAGCATCGCCGTCTCCACCCGCAGCGACACGCACTCCTCGAACTCCGGCCGCGCACCCTCCGCCGGCACCACGTCGCGGGCGCAGTCCAGCACCCGACAACCCACGAAGCGGGGTTCGGCCGCCGTCGCGACGTGCAGGGCGGGAAAGGCGCTGCCGGACACCTCGCAGCCCTCCCACCGTCCTCCGGCGGCCCGGCCGATCAGCACGCCGTTCTTGCCCGCCCCGGAGATCCGCAGGTCACGGGCGGTGACCTCGGCGCGTTCGCCGACCACGACGCCGCTGCCGGCGGAATCGACCACCGCGCCGCCCTCCACCCGCACCCGGGCGTCGGCCCCCACCACCAGGCCGGCGCTGCCGGCGCCGACCACCCGGACCCCGGAGAGCAGCGCCCGGCCACCGGGGGCGACCTCCACGCCGGCCCGGGCCGGACCGGTGACGGTGCAGTCGTACAGGGCGCGATCGTACGACGCCGTGCCGTCGCGGGCCCCGTCGTTCGGGGAGTCGGGGCCCGCTTCGGGCGGGTCGGCGGCGCCCCCGTCGGCCGGCAGCCGGACGCCGGTCTCACCGCCGGTGATCCGGGTGCCCCGCACCACCAACCGGGCGTCCGCCCCCGAGACCTCCACCCCGCACATCGCGGGATCTCCCAACGTGCAGTCCACCGCCTCCAGCAGGGCCTCGTCGGACACCGCCAGGGCGTGCTCGGCGCTGTCGGTCACCCGGCAGCCGGTCAGCTCCACCCGGGCCCGGTCCCCGGCGTGCACGGCGCTGAAGCCGGTGGTGGACAGGGAGGCATCCCGGGCGGTGACCACCGAGTCGTCCAACGCCACCAATCCGTTGCCGCCGGGCGCGACCACCCGGCCGCCGAGCAGGTCCAGCCGGGCCTCCCCGGAGACGGCCAGGGCGCTGCCGCCGGCGCGGTCGATACGGCACTCGGTCACCCCGGCCCGGCCGGTGTGCTCCACCCGCACCCCCGAACCACCGGCGCCGTCGATCCGGCACTCGGCGACCTCGCCCCGGGCGCGGTCCTGCACCAGCACGCCGTTGCGTCCCGGGGCGTCCAGCAGACAGTCCCGCACCAGCAGCACCGAGTCGTCGCGGGCGCGCAGCGCCGACCCGGTGGTCTCCCGGATCCGCAGCCGGCCGGCGAGCAGCCGGGCGGTGCCCGAGAGCACCACGCCGATGCCCGCGACGGTTCCGATGTCGGTGTCCTCCAGGCCCGCGCGGGCGTCCCCGGCCAGGTGCACCGCCGCGTGGTGGGCGTCCCCGATCCGGCAGCGCCGCATCATCAGCACGCCGCCGGTGGTGGGGTCGAGCAGTTCGCGTTCCAGGTCCAGGGCCGTGCCGGCGGGGCCCTCGGCGGTCGGGGCCCCCGCGCCCGGAGCCCCCGCGCCGGCCGCGCCCTTCGGTGAGCCCAGCACCTCCACCCGGCCGCCGGTCACCCCGCACTCCGACATCGACAGGCCGGCCGCGTCCGCGACGCGCACCAGAGCCGCCGCCGGATCGGTGCCGCGCAGCTCCAGGCCGTGCGCCGCGCAGGCCGGGGCCAGCACCTCCAGCGCCGGACCCTGCGGCGGGGCGATCACCACCGAGCCGACGCCGTGCTCGGGCTCCAGCGTCACCCGTCGCTCCAGCCGCAGCGACTCGGGGTAGACGCCGGGGGCGACGGAGATCACCGCGCCCGGCGGGGCGGCGGCCAGCGCGCGGGCGACGGTGCGGTGCGCGCCCCGGCCCCGGGGGGCGACCCGCAGCCGCTCCCCGCCCTCGCGCGCGGCCGTGCCCCGCGCCGTCACGGTGTCGCTCATCGCGCCGTTCCCCGTTCTTCCGGTTCTCTCGGTTCTCCGGGCTCTCCCGGTCGCACGTCCCGCGGTCCCGCCCGGCCGGTGCCGGCGAAGGCCCCCGGGCCCCGCCGGTCCGGCCGGCACGCCGTCCCGGGCATCATCCGACACCTCCGGCGTCCGGGGCGGGCGGGATGCGCCAGTCCGGCGGGTTCAGATCCCGCAGCGTGCCGGTGAGGAAGAGCCCGCCGAAGGACTTCTCGGCGATCTTCCCGAGTCCGCCGACGACGAAGATGTCGAAGAACCCCTGACGGTGCCACAGGCGCCCGCCCAGGGTCTGCTGGAGGATCGTCTTGCCCAGGCCCACGGACAGGCCGCCGAGGGCGCCCGAGGCCATGCCGATGGCACCCTCGCGCAGCGCGTCCAGTCCGCTGAGACGCACGATGTCGCCGTTGGCGTCCCGGACGCCGAAGATCGCCGACATCGCCGCGCCGTTGATGAAGCCGGCCAGCGAGGAGGTGGCGAAGTTGACGCCGAAGTCGTAGGAGCCGGCCCGCCAGCGGGTCACCTTCTCATTGCCCGCGAACTCCGCGGCCCAACTGTCGTCGTTCGGCCGGCGGTGGAAGGGCTGGCCCTGATCGGCACTGCTGAGGCCCACCTTCCCCGGGCCCCCGCGCTTGTGGAGGTGGTGGCCACCGGTGATCAGGGACTTGGTGCCGCTGCTGACGGTCGCGCCGAACATCGCCTTCAGGACGTCCGTGTCGGTGAACTCGTGGCCGTTGACGCCGGCGATGATGCCGTACGCGGTCAGGTTCATCGTGAAGTCCAGCAGCCAGTCCTGGAGGAAGTCGATGCTGATCGATTGCGCGCTCTTCAGCCCGAGGGCGCGGTAGCCGGGCACACCCTCGGAGGTGCCGCGCCACTCCCAGCGGTTGACCTCGCGCAGCATCCGGTCCCAGCCGCGGAACTCGTTGAGGTTGCCGAGGAAGTTGCCGTCCCGCCCCGCGAGCGCCAACGGGCCCGGGCCGCCGTCGGTGGAGCGCACGTACCCGGCGATGTTCCGGCCCCCGATGACGACCGTCGGGTCGGTGGAGTCGAAGCGCAGCGCGTGTTTCTGCCACTCCTCCGAGACCAGGAAGGTGCCGTCCGGGGCCTTCTCGCGGGCGCGCACCACGATGCCGTTGTCGAACTCCCGCCACTCGCCCCGGGTGGGGCCGATCGCGAGCGCGTCGCCGAGCTTGTCCGGGGTCGCCACGTACTCGCGCACCCGCAGCGGGGCGTCGCCGAAGGAGTCGGCGGCGGTGATCCGGGGCTGGAACGGCATCTCCTGCACGACGTACGGCGGTCCGACACCCCGGTGCACGGTGTCCACCCAGCGGGCGCCCGGCTGCCAGTCGGGCAGCAGGTCGCCGTTCGCGTCGTGCCAGGTGCGGATCTGGGTGCCGGGGGCGCCGGTGTCGAAGCGCAGGTCGTTGCCGTGTCGGTCGACCTTGCGCCACTGCCACTCGACGCCGCCGTCGGTCTTCGTCACCCGCCAGGCGTCCAGGGTGACGCCGTCGGCGAGCAGGCGGTGTTCGCGCAGCAGGTGGTGATCGTTGGTCCCGACCCGGCCGAAGTCCTGGAAGCTCTCCCGGTCCCAGGCCCACCGGTCCATGCTCCGGTCGAAGTTGACCTTCCGGACGCCGGTGGGGTTCGTGCCGTTGACGTCGGCGGACCAGGAGAACGTCATCCGGCTGCCGATCAGCGAGGGGCTGTCGAAGCCTCCGCCGCCGCGCACCGAGATGGTGCCCGCCCCGCCGGGCGTCGGGTTGGGGAAGGTGTCGGCGCGGGCCACCGGGACGCCCTGGGGGTCGTACACGGTGTGGTCGGGGCCGCGACCGGGACCGGGGGCGATGTCCAGCCGGTGGGCGGCCGAGTCGGTGAGCGGGGTGGCCCGGACCTCCGGGGCGGCGCGGAAGTCGATCGTCCGGCCGTCGGTCAGGCCGATCCGGGCGATCCGCCAGTCGGGGTCGGTGCCACCGGCCGGGCGGTGCGGGGTGGGCGTGTACCAGTCCTCGACACCGGCCGCGCCGGGGTACCGGTCCACCCAACGGACGTCCCCGGTCACGCCGTTGGGCAGGGTCACGGCGTTGATGTCGGCGTCGGCGAAGCTCCGGTGCCCCTGGAGTCCGTTGTCCCCGTCCTTCCACGGCAGGTAGCCGTCGCGGCGGGTGGCCCCGGGGGGGAGGGTCACGTCGCCCACGGTGAGGGTGGTGCCGTGGAAGAGCTTGCGGGTGTGGCCGGTGACGGCCCCCGCGGCGGAGATGTCGAGGGTGGAGGCGTCCGAGGCGATGAACCGGGCGCCGCGCGCGGTGACGGCACCGTCCGGCGCGGCTTTGAGGGTCAGCGAGAACGCCTGGTGCAGGCCGTCGGCCCGGGTGAGGGTGTTCCACAGCCCGCCGCCGCCCAGCCAGGGGGCGGTGTTCGCCAGGGAGTTGCCGTTGATCGGCAGCATCGTGTTGCGCAACCAGGCCGGCGGGCGCTGCTCCATCAGACGCCGGCCCTCCAGGAACTCACCGCTCTTCAGGGTCTTGCCGAAGGCGTTCTCCTTGCCGTGCGCGGAGATCGTCGTCCAGTCGGGCTTGATGGTCCCGTCCTCGGTGATGACGCGCTGGAGGTAGGAGCGGTTGTCGGCGGCGGTGAGCGGATTGAAGCGACCGAACCTCTCGTGGACCAGCGTCTTGTTGCCGGTGGCCGGGTCGAAGGCGTGGTCCCGCCAGCCACGCCCGTGGGTGAACTCGCGGGTGCCCGAGGCGATCGGCTTGAAGTCCGCGTCGAAGCGGACCCAGGTCGCGTCGTGCCCGCCCTGGAGGAAGGCGTGGGTGCGCATGTCGGCGAGGACGTGGCCGCCGTCCGGGTTCTCCCTGAAGTGCCGCACCCGCACGTCGAAGCCGTTGTGGGTCTGTACGTCGAACCAACTGCGGGTGCTCTCGCCGAAGTGTCGCGTGCCGTGGCCCACCACGGCGCCGTCGCCGTCGATCCGCGACCAGACCCCGCGTTGGTTGAGGAGACCGAACTCGGTGGAGGTGCTCGCCCGGTGGAAGTCCAGGACGTCGCCGCCCGGCAGGACGCGGCGTTCGAACACCTCCACCTTGCCCGCGTCCAGCAGTCGGACCCGGCCGTTCTCCAGGCCCTTGGTGTCCACGGTGCCGCCGTCGAACCAGCCACGCGCGCCGGGGCCGGCCGGATGGCCCGGGGTGACCCGGACCCAGGTCGGCTTCTCCCCGGCGGCCGAGGGGATGGTGATCTCGAAGTGCTCGTTGGGACGCATCGCGTTGCCGTGCACGATGTTGATCCGCTCGAAACGGAGGTCGCCGCCGGCGTCGTAGCGGCGGAACCCCCCGGCGTGTACCCCGCCCCGGGGGTCGTTCAGTCGGAGGTCCGTGCCCTCCCGGGTGAGGGGGCCGAGGACGTTGAGGTCGCCGTCCAGGGCGCGCAGCGCGTTGGTGTCCAGGAAGAGGGAGTCGGCGCCGTCCGAGGCGCGGATCACGGGGAAGGAGTCGTTCGTCCGCACGTCGGTCACCGTCAGGAGGCTCCCGGCCGGTGGTGGGGTCACGGGCCCCGCGGCGGCGCCCCCGGCGGGCGCCGGGGCGGGGGCGGTCCGCACGGTGTGGGTGAGCTGCCCGTTCGCGGTGAACAGGTCGAACTCGTGGTTCCCGTTGCCCACCCGGATGTTGCCGCCCGGGGTGCGGGTGACCTTCAGGCCGGCGATGCGGGCGAGGTTGTCGTCCAGCAGGACGAGCGGGCCGTTCCCCTCGAAGGCCCGCACCAGTCCGGAGCCGCCCGCCGTCAGCGGGGCCCGGTCGAGCTTCGGGCCGCCGTGGACGAAGGAGCCGTCGGAGCCGTTCAGGGTGAAGGTCCCGTTGCCGTTGTTGATCAGGAGGTGCTGGTCGCCGTGCGGGCGGAGGGTGACGCCGGGCGACACCGAGCCGTCCGCCGTGCGCACGGTCACCGCTCCGGGCGCGCCGCCGGGGGCCGGGATGGGGGTGAACAGGTGGGT
>NZ_VKHT01001570.1 GCF_014141535.1 Streptomyces alkaliphilus
CCGCCCGGACGCTCCCCCGGCCCGTCCTCACGCTGCGGGGCCGGGACGACGCGCGGACCCTGCGGGCCGCTCTCCTGCCGGGACGTCACGTCCTGGTGATCGGTGCGGGGTTCCTCGGCGGCGAGATCGCCGCCGCCGCCCGCGACCGCGGCTGCCGGGTCACCCTGGTGGAGGCCGCCGGGCAGCCGCTGCTGCGCGTCGTCGGCGCCGTCGCGGGCGCCTTCGTGGCCGGCCTGCACCGTGAGGCGGGCGTGGACCTGAGGACCGGGACCACCGTCACCGACCTGCGCGCGGAGCCCGACGCCGGGGCGGGATACCGCGTCACGCTCTCCGACGGCACCACCCGGGCGGTCGACACGGTGGTCGCCGCCCTCGGGGCGGTCCCCGCCACCGACTGGCTCACCGACTCCGGCCTCGATGTCACCGGGGCCGGCGGCGTGCGGTGCGACCCCTTCCTGCGGGTCCTGCGCCCCGACGGAACCGTCGTGCCGGGGGTCACCGCGGCCGGTGACGTGGCCCGGGCGCCGCACCCCCTCGCCGACGGCGTCCCCGTCCTGATCGGCCACTGGACCAACGCGATCGAACAGGCCGCCGTGGCGGCCCACACCCTCCTCCACCCCCGGGACCCGCGACCGTACGACGCCGTCCCCTCTTTCTGGGCCGACCTGTACGGGGTGCGCCTGCGGTCGGTGGGCCTGCCGGCCGGGGCGGAGG
>NZ_VKHT01001571.1 GCF_014141535.1 Streptomyces alkaliphilus
GTCGGCTGTGTATAAGAGACAGGTCCCGGTCCCCGGGCCGGAGGGGGGGCCTGCGGGTCGTCCGCCCCCGGCGCGGCGGCGGGCACGGCCGACGGCGGCGCGCAGTTCGCCGGGGGTGCGGTCGTGCAGTTCCCGGATGGTGTCGTTGAACTGCCGGACGCTGGCGAAGCCGGCCGCGAACGCCACCTCGGTGACCGGCAGTTCGGTGCTCTGCAACAGCAGGCGGGCGGTGTGCGCGCGCTGGGCGCGGGCGAGGGCGGCCGCGCCGGCGCCGAGTTCGGCGACCAGTCGGCGTTGCAGTTGGCGGGTGCTGTACCCGACGCGGTGGGCGAGGCCGGGGACGCCCTCGCGGTCCACGACGCCGTCGGCGATCAGGCGCACCGCACGGGCGACGACGTCGCCGCGCAGGTTCCACTCCGGTGAGCCGGGCACGGCGTCGGGACGGCAGCGGCGGCAGGCACGGAACCCGGCGGAGGCCGCGGCGGCGGCCGAGGGCAGGAAGCGGACGTTCGCCCGCTTCGGGGTGCGGGCCGGGCAGCTGGGTCGGCAGTAGATGCCGGTGGAGGTCACGCAGGTGAAGAACACACCGTCGAAACGGGCGTCCCGCCCTCGTACGGCCGCGTACCTGGTCTCGTCGTCCATCACGTCTTCGAGTCTGCCGCTTCCGGCGCCCCGCGTCCGGCGGAAATCGGACATCGATCATGGGGCCCGTG
>NZ_VKHT01001572.1 GCF_014141535.1 Streptomyces alkaliphilus
GGCCCTGGGCGTGGCCCTCTCCGCGGCGGTGAACCTCCTGGACCCGGCCGAGGTGGTCATCGGCGGACCACTGGCCGGTCTCGGTGACCGCCTGCTGCCGGCACTCGAACACGAGGTGGTGCTGCGCACCGCCGTCGCGGGTCACGGCCGCCCCGCGCCACCGCTGCGTCTGTCCCGCCTGGGGCCCGACGGTCCCTTGTTGGGCGCGGCGCGGACGGCGGTACGCGGTGTGCTCGACGACCCCGGGCGCGCCCGGGCCGCCTGACCGCGGCGGATAATCGCCGTTCGACCGTTTTTCCCCCGATCGGGGGAATCGATCGGTTCACCCCCCTGGCGGCACCGCCCGGCGCGCACCATCGTGGCGTGAGACGAGAACCCCGCGGGCGCCGGGCGGCGCGCGCCGCAGCCGTGTCCGCCGCGACCCTCGCGCTCTGGGGCACGGGGGTGTCGCCGGCCATCGGCGCCCCACCCGCGCCGACCGCGCCGATGGGGACGCCGGCGACGGCCGATCCCGACGTTCCGACGTCCCCCTCGGTGACGTTCTCCCCCGGGGACGGGTCCGCGGGGGTGGAGTTCCACCCGGGGGGCCTGCGGGTCACCGCCCCGGGGGGTGCCGTCGTCGAGGTGGGCCCCGAAGGCGTGACGGCCCGGAACGGCACCGCCGGGGCCCGGGTGGAGAACCGGCCGGGGTGTCCGCCCTCGGTGACGG
>NZ_VKHT01001573.1 GCF_014141535.1 Streptomyces alkaliphilus
CCTCCGGTCGGGTCCGGCCCGGTCCCCGCCCCGGACCCCGGACCGTCGGACCCGGGTCTCGGAACCGGGTCTCGGAACCGGGCACCGGGCCGGTGCGGGGACGAACCTGTCGGTGGCGCGCCCTACCCTGGCGGACATGAGTCAGCACAACGACTGGGCGGAGATGCAGACCGCTCTGCGCACCGCCTCGGACATCGGCTTCGCCGAGGAGATGCCGACCGGCGAGCAGGCGGAGTTCCTGGTGGACGCCCTGCGCAGGGCGCTGGTGGCGGCACAGGGCCTGACCACCGGGCCCGGCGCGACGGGATGCCGGATCCATCCGCACGGCGCGATCGATCCGTTGTACGGGGACAAGGAAGACCCCCTGCCGCCGGGGTGGGGGAAGTGCCTGCTGTGCAACGACCGGCGGCGCCGGGCGGCGTCCGCGCGGCGGCGGGCCATGCCGCGCTGAGCCGGTCGACGCGCGGACGCCGGGGTCGCTCGACACCACGCTCCCCGGATCGGGACCCGATCCGGGGACGGCCCCCGGGACCGGGGGTGGCGCGGGGACGGTCGGCGGGGAGGCGGGATGCCGACCGTCCCCGCGGGTTCAGCGCCGGCTCACGCGCATCTCGAACCAGGTGCACTTGCCGTGCGGGAGCAGGTCCACGCCCCAGCGCTCGGAGAGGGTGTCCACCAGGGTCAACCCGCGCCCGGAGGGGTCCAGGG
>NZ_VKHT01001574.1 GCF_014141535.1 Streptomyces alkaliphilus
GGGTGGGGAAGGCCGATGTCGAGCACGGCCTTGGTCAATTCCCTGTCGTAGCTGAGGAAACCGTCCGGTTCGTCGCGGAGGGGGGCCGCTGTCGCTAGGTGGATGGCGTCGAGGGTGCCGAGTTTCTGCACCTCGTAGTCGGCGGCCCGAACCAGGGTCTCGTCATCGACCGTGATCTGATCCACTCCCGTCAGAGCGTTGCCGACCAGGAAGGGCACCCGCTGACGATCCATGCCGGCTCGCCGGAAGGTTCGTGCGATCTCCACCCCTGCCAATTGGGAGGTCGCCAGGCGTGTCTGCGGTCCGAGCTCTTCCCGTCAGTGGCGCAGGACCTCCGTTTCGGCTTCTTCCTGTACCGGCCTCGGAGGTGCGCACGCATTCATGGAGTGCGGCCTGACCGCAGGCGCTCCTCGTCGCGTTCCGCGATCAGGAGTTCGGTGAGGGAGGGCAGCTCCGTCCGGTTGTCGATCGGTTCGGGCAGCACGCCCGGATCGATCGCGCGGTGAATCCGGCCCGTGGCGACGAGCCGGTCGAGTGCGGAGACGGGTTCGTTCGTCGAGGTCCGACGGATGGCGGGCGTGCCGTATCCGGCGACGGTCGCCGTTTCATTCCCCCACTCCCCGGCGGAGGCTCCGCAGAGGATGGGTTCGGACTCGCCGGGTGGTGTCGTCCGCATGGGTTCAAGGTGGGCAAAGGGGGTGGATG
>NZ_VKHT01001575.1 GCF_014141535.1 Streptomyces alkaliphilus
GGTCCTGGACCTCGCCCGCGCCCGGGACTGCCGTGTCCACCTGCTGCACCTGTCCGCAGCCGCCCCCCTGCCGCTGATCGCCGCAGCCCGCCGCGACGGCGTCCGTGTCACCGCCGAGACCTGCCCCCACTTCCTCGTCCTCACCGCCGAGGAGGTCCCCGACGGCGCCACCGAGTTCAAGTGCTGTCCGCCGATCCGCGACGCCGACAACCGCGACGCCCTCTGGCAGGCCCTGGCCGAGGGCACGATCGACTGCGTCGTCTCCGACCACTCCCCGTGCACCGCCGACCTCAAGACCCCCGATTTCGGCACCGCCTGGGGCGGCATCGCCTCCCTCCAACTCGGCCTGCCCGCCGTCTGGAGCGAGGCCCGCCGGCGCGGCCACGACCTCGCCGACGTGGTCCGCTGGATGTCGGCCGCCCCCGCCGCCCTCGTGGGCCTCGACCACCGCAAGGGCTCGATCGCCCCGGGCCGCGACGCCGACCTGATCGCCCTGGACCCCGACGCGACGTTCACCGTCGACCCCGCCGCGCTCCACCACCGCAATCCCGTCACCGCCTGGGCCGGTCGCACCCTGCACGGTGTGGTGCGCCGCACCTGGCTGCGCGGCACCGACATCACCCCGGGGCCGGTCGGCTCCACCGGGGAGCCCCCGCCCACCGGCCGCCTGCTGGAGAGGATCCGCCCGTGACCGACCCCCACAC
>NZ_VKHT01001576.1 GCF_014141535.1 Streptomyces alkaliphilus
CCCCTCGGCGTCATCCGCCGGCGCCGCCGCACGCCCCGTCGCCCCCGTCCGAGCGGCGGGGCAGGGGCTCGGTGTGGGCGGGGTCGAGCCCGTCCAGACAGATCCGCAGCTGGCGGCGCCACATCCGGGGGCAGGTGTCGGTGGTCATCTGCACGACCTGGCCGAGGGCGGCGAGCAGGAGCGCCAGGTCCTCGGTGGTGACGTCGGGGCGCAGGGCCCCGGCCGCCAGCGCCCGGGTGCGCAACTCGTCGATGACGGGTGTGAGCAGGTGGGTGCAGGCGGGTTCGGGCGCGGCGGGCGCGGTCCAGGCGCTGCCGCAGTGTTCGACGACGGCCCGGTGCCGGGCCCGGTACTCCAGGGCGTTCTCGAAGAACTCGCGCAGGGCCCGGCGGGGGTCGTCGGTCTCGTCCGCCGCCCGGTGGGCGGCTCCGGCCCAGGTGGTGAACTCCCCCTCCAGCACGGTGCGCAGCAGGTCGTCCTTGGTGGGGAAGTGGCGGTAGAGGGTGCCCATGCCGACGCCGCTGCGCCGGGCGATCTCGCGCACGTCGACGGCGCTGCCCTGCTCGGCGAGCACGGCGTTGGCGGCCTCGATGATCGCGCGGCGGTTGCGTTCGGCGTCCGCGCGCCGGGCGCGCCCGGCGCGCGGGTCACCGATGGGCGGGGCGGCGGGAGGCGGTTCGGCGGGGGTCACGCGGTCAAGGAT
>NZ_VKHT01001577.1 GCF_014141535.1 Streptomyces alkaliphilus
GACGTTCCCCGGCGTTCACCGCCTGCGCAGGGCGGCCCCGAGATCGATGTCCACGGGGAAGGGAACGTCCACCTTCAGCCGTTCGTGGTGGACGCCGGTGGGCACGTACGAGCCCGTCGCGGGATCCGGCGCGTGGACGTACGCCACCACCCGGTCATCCTCCCGCTCGACCCGCCAGAAGTGACGGATGCCCGCCTCCGCGTACTTGCGCGGTTTGACGCCCCGGTCCCGACCCCGCGAGTCGGGTGAGACCACCTCGACGGCCAGAAGTACGTCCTCGGGAGTGAAGAACGTGACATCCGGCCTCTCCGCCGCTTCGGCCCGGACCACCAGCACGTCCACCTCCGGGCGGTCCCGGGGGCCGAGACGGACGGACATCCCCCGCAGTACGTCCCACCCGGCGGGAACCGCCCCGAGGAGGGAGGTCTCGAGCCGGCGGAGGGCCCGGGTGTGGAAGAGGCTCCGGGGGCCGGGGAAGCTCGGGGCGCCGTCGAGGAGTTCGACCCGGCGCGGCAGGCCGGGCAGGCGGTCGAGGTCCTCCGCCCGCCAGGAGCCGGTGGCGGGCCACGCGGCGTGTGGTTCGTGGCCGTTACGGTCCCCGGGGGCGGGCGTCTCGGGTGTCGTCATGGGCGACACCCTGCACCGCTGCCGGGCGGGACGGAGCCCTGTCGGCGGGCTTTCCCCCGAAGGGACGAGCGGTTTC
>NZ_VKHT01001578.1 GCF_014141535.1 Streptomyces alkaliphilus
CGCCGCGAGCGCGGCGGTCCCCCCGGTCGGGGCACCCCCGGCGGCGGCGCCCGGTCCGGAAACCGAGGCTCCCACCGAGCTGCTGCCGCCCGTGGCGGCGCGCGCCGGCGCTGCCCCGACCGTCCCGGGGCCCACCGTCGACCACGGCCCGGGGACGGCGGTGCCGGCCACCTTCGCGGGTGACGCCCACGGCGGGTCCGAGGGCCACGGGGAGCACGACGCACCCGGCGGGCGGGGCGCCCGACGCGGCGGTCGCTTCGCCGGCATCCGGGAGACCGCACTGGCGGGCACCCGGCGGAACATGGCCGGCGCCGGCGCCGGTGCCCTGCTGGTCGCCGTCCTCGGCACCGTCGTCGGGCTGGGCCTGACCGGTGGGGAGGCCGAGGAGCCGCCGGGGACCAACCGTCCCGACACCACCGCCCCCGACACCGGTTACACCGACGGGGGCACCGGGGCCGAGCCGGTCGGGGAGACCGAGGAGGAGGACACCGAGGGCACGGACGAGGAACCGGCCGAGCCGATCCAACCCGCGAACTCCGAGCCGGAGCCCGAGCAGTCGCCCTCCCCGGACCTCCCGGGGGAGACGAACGACGCGCCGGGAACGCCCACCGCGCCGGCGGACACGCCCTCGGGCACCGCCGGTACCGGAGAGGGCGGTGGCGGCGGAGAGGAAACCGGGGGCACGACCACCCAGCCGGGCAC
>NZ_VKHT01001579.1 GCF_014141535.1 Streptomyces alkaliphilus
CCCCTCCTCCGCGTCCCGCGATCGGTCGGAACCGATGCTCCGGGACGTCCGGTTCCGCGACCTCGCCCTGTTGCTCCTCGTGGTGGCGGTCCTCCAGTTCGGTTATCCGATCACCCTGTACGGGGCGTTGTGGAACGCCCTCTACACGGTGCTGTACGCCGGGATGATCGCCTTCGGGCTGCGCACCGTGCGCACCGAGGGACACCACATGCCGCCCGTGGTGGGGGTCGCGATCATCTTCTCCTGCTTCGCGGGGTGGTCGGTGGTGGACCGCGACAACACGGTCGCGGAGCTGGGGCGGCACCTGTCCATCGCGGCGTTCCAACTGCTGCTGATCGTCTCCCTGGTGCTGTTCGTCTTCCGTCGGCACCGCCGGCCGGGGCCGGAGTTGATCCTGGCGGCGATCTCGGTCTACCTGCTGCTGGGCGCCTTCTTCGCCGCATGCTTCATGGCTATGGAGTTGTCGGCGCCGGGCAGCTTCACGGATCTGGCCGCGCCGGACGAGGCGATCGACTGGTCGTTGTTGATGTACTTCGGCTTCGTGACCCTGGCGACGGTGGGGTACGGGGACGTGGTTCCGCTCGCCCCGTGGGCGCAGGCGCTGTCGGCCATGCAGGCGGTGACGGCCACGCTGTTCCTGACCACGGTGATCGCGCGGCTGGTCGGCGTCTACACGGTGGCGCCGCGCGGGGGCGACGG
>NZ_VKHT01000158.1 GCF_014141535.1 Streptomyces alkaliphilus
CCCCGGCACCGCCGACGGTCCCCCCGGCACGACCGGTGACGACCGGCCGCGCGCCGGGACCGGCCCCGACGACGGGGACGCGGTGGCCGCCGACCGGCTGCCCGCCCCGCCCGACGCCCCGCGCCGACTGCTGGGCTCCCTGCTCCGGCCCCGGCGGCGAACGATCGCCCTCGCCGCCGTCCTGCTGCTGGTGCAGCAGATCGCCGTACAGGCCGGGCCGATGCTGGTGGCGTACGCCATCGACCGGGGTGTGCCCGCCGCCGTGGCCGGCGACCACGGGCCGCTGGTCACCGTCGCCGTGCTCTACGCGGTCTCCGCGATCGTCTCCGGTCTGCTGATGAACGGCTACCTGCGGATCGCCGCCCGGGCCGCCCAGGCCGTTCTGCTCGACCTGCGCGGACGCATCCACCGGCAGGGGCAGGCGCTGAGCCTGGACTTCCACGACCGCTACACCTCCGGGCGGCTGATCTCCCGCGCCACCAGCGACGTGCAGGCCCTGCGCGACCTGCTCGACGAGGGCCTGCAGGATCTGCTGATCGTCTTCGTCTCCGTCGGCTACATCGGCGTGCTGCTGCTGTGGCTGGACCTCGGCCTCGGCGGATTGGCCCTGGCCTCCCTGGTCCCCATGTGGGTGCTGGTGCGCGGTTACCGACGGCGGGCCGGGGTGATGTTCTCCAAGCGGTCCACCGCCATCGCGGCGGTGATCGTGAAGTTCAACGAGACCCTGAACGGCATCCGCCCGGTCAAGGCGTTCCGGCGCGAGCGGCACAACGACGCGCACTTCGCCGGACTCAACGACCGGCACCGCCGGCTCAACGGCGACACCATCCTGGAGATGGCCCGCTTCGTGGTGCTGGCCCGCCTGACCGCCAACGTCGCTATGGCCGCCATCATCATGTGGGGCGCCTACCGGGTGGCGACCGACGCCCTCGCCCTGGGCGCCCTGGCCGCGGGCGCGCTCTACATCAGGCGGCTGTTCGAACCCCTGGACCGGGTCGCGATGATCCTCAACTACTGGGAGTCGGCCGCCGCCTCGCTGCACAAGATCGCCGGACTGCTGGCCCAGCGTCCGGACGTCCCCGAGCCGGAATCCCCGCGGACACTGCCGGAGCGGCCCGCCGAGCGGCCCGGCCGCGAGGTGGTCTTCGAAGGGGTCCGCTTCGCCTACCGGACCGGCGGTGAGGTGCTGCCGCGCTTCGACCTGACCCTGCCCGCCGGGCAGACCGTCGCCCTGGTGGGCGCCACCGGCGCGGGCAAGTCCACCCTCGCCAAGCTGCTGGCCCGGCTCTACGACCCGGTGGAGGGACGGGTCCTGCTCGACGGCACCGACCTGCGGCGGCTGGCGACGCCCGAACTGCGGCGCGGGGTGGTGATGGTGACCCAGGAGGCGTTCCTGTTCTCCGGTTCGGTCGCGGAGAACATCGCGCTGGGCCGCCCCGACGCCACGCGGGAGGAGATCGAGGCCGTCGCCCGGGCCATCGGGGCCCACGAGTTCATCGCCGCGCTGCCGGAGGGGTACGACACCGACGTGCGCAAGCGCGGCGGACGGATCTCCGCGGGACAGCGGCAACTGGTCGCCTTCGCCAGGGTGCTGCTCGCCGACCCCGGCGTGGTGATCCTGGACGAGGCGACCTCCTCGCTGGACATCCCCGGCGAGCAGGCGGTGCAGGAGGCCATGCGCACCGTGCTGCGCGACCGCACGGCGATGGTCATCGCGCACCGGCTGTCCACGGTGGAGATCGCCGACCGGGTGCTGGTCATGGAGGCGGGCCGGATCGTGGAGGACGGCTCGCCGGAGGACCTGATCGCCGGCCGCGGGGAGTTCTCCTCCCTGCACCGAGCCTGGCGGGAGAGCCTGGTCTGACCCCCGGCCCCGGGAGCGGGCCGGGCGGACGCGACGGGGGCAGGTCCCCGCACCCTCCGGGATGCGGGGACCGGCCCCTTCCGTACGACGGACGCGGGATCAGCGCAGCAGCACCCCGGCCTCGTGTTCCGGCACCTGCTCGACCTCCATGCTCGGCAACGCCACCAGCCCCAGTTCGGCGTGCGAGGCGAGCATCGGATGCGCGGGCAGGATCCGCACCGTGTACCCGAAGGGCCCGGAGCGGTCCAGCGTCAGCTCTCCCTCGTAGGTCCAGCGGCCCTCCAGGTCGGCGCCGCCCAGCGGCTTGAGCGGAACCACCCGGGGGTCGGCGAGGGTGTCGTTCTCGTCCACCCGGCCGGTCACCGCCTGCACCTGCACGGCGTCCGGGTCCAGCCCGCCCAGCGCCACCCGCACCCGCAACGGCACCACACCGCCGAGGACAGGGGGCTCCTCGCCGGAGTCCACGTGGTCCACCGAGACGCCGGGCCACTCCCTCCGCACCCGCTCCACGTACGCCGCCAGTTCGCGGGCCGCGTCGGCGTCCAGCTCCCGGTGGGCGCGGGCCGCCGGGGAGTACAGCTCACCGACGTACTCGCGCACCATCCGCTCGGCCAGGACCTTCGGCCCCAGCCGGTCGATGGTCGCGCGAACCATCTCCATCCAGCGCACCGGTGGTCCACCGTTGCCGCCCCGGTCGTAGAAGCAGGGCGCCACCTGCTCCTCGATCAGCCCGTACAGCGCGGCGGCCTCCACCGCGTCGCGCCACTGCGGGTCATCGGCGGCCATGCCGTCGGCGGTGGGGATCTCCCAGCCGAAGTCCTGGTCGGCCCACTCGTCCCACCAGCCGTCGCGCACCGAGAGGTTGAGGCAGCCGTTGAGGGCCGCCTTCATCCCGGAGGTGCCGCACGCCTCCAGCGGGCGGATCGGGTTGTTCAGCCACACGTCGCAGCCGGAGTACAGGAAGCCGGCCATCGCCATGCCGTAGTCCGGCAGGAAGACGATGCGGGTGCGCAGCCTGGGATCGTCGGCGAACTTCACCAGTTCCTGGATGAGCCGCTTGCCGCCCTCGTCGGCCGGGTGCGCCTTGCCCGCGACGATGATCTGAACCGGCCGCTCGGGGTGCGTGAGCAGCCGCTTCATCCGCTCGCGGTCGTTGAGCATGAGGGTCAGCCGCTTGTAGGACGGCACCCGGCGGGCGAACCCGAGGGTGAGCACGTCCGGGTCCAGGACCTCGTCGATCCAGCCGAGTTCGGCGCGGGCCGCGCCACGCTGCCGCCAGGAGGTCCGCAGCCGTTCGCGCACCTCCTGGATCAGCCGCTCGCGCATCTCGCGCCGCAGCTGCCACAGGTCCGCGTCGGACATGTCGCCCGCCCGGACGTCCCGCATCGCGTCGTCGGTCCAGGTGGGGGCGTGCACGCCGTTGGTGATGGAGCCGATCGGCACCTCGGAGGAGTCGAAGCCCGGCCACAGTCCGGAGAACATCTCCCGGCTGACCGTGCCGTGCAGCGTGGAGACGCCGTTGCAGCGCTGCGCGGTGCGCAGGCCCAGGACCGCCATGTTGAAGGGGCTCGGCTGCCCCTCGGCCGTCGGCTGCCCGCCCGGCGCGGCGGTGCCCTCCGGCTCGCGGCCCAACTCCAGCAGCCGGTCCCGGTCCAGCGAGGCCAACTCGGCGTCCGGGCCGAAGTGCCGGGCCACCAGTTCCTCGGGAAAGCGGTCGATGCCGGCCGGGACGGGGGTGTGGGTGGTGAAGACGGTACCGGCACGAACGGCGCGCAGCGCGGCGTCGAAGTCCAGGCCCCGCTCCTCGCCCAGCTCCCGGATCCGCTCGGCGCCCAGGAAACCGGCGTGGCCCTCGTTCATGTGGAAGACCTCGGGCTCGGGGTGCCCGGTGATCCGGCAGTAGGCTCGCAGCGCCCGCACCCCACCGATGCCCAGGAGCATCTCCTGCAGCAGGCGGTGTTCGCTGCCGCCGCCGTACAGGCGGTCGGTGACGTCCCGCTCGGCCGGGTCGTTCTCGGCGAGCGAGGAGTCCAGGAGCAGCAGCGGCACCCGCCCCACGCGGGCCTGCCAGATCTGGGCCCCGAGGGCACGTCCACCGGGCAGGGTCAGGGCCACCCGCACCGGGGTGCCGTCCTCCTCGGTGAGGAGGGTCAGCGGCATGGCGTGCGGGTCGAGCACCGGGTAGTGCTCCTGCTGCCAGCCGTCGGCCGACAGCGTCTGACGGAAGTAGCCGTGCCGGTAGAGCAGGCCGACACCGATCAGCGGGACGCCGAGGTCGCTGGCGGCCTTGAGGTGGTCGCCGGCGAGGATGCCGAGACCACCGGAGTACTGGGGCAGGGCGGCGGTGATGCCGAACTCCGGGGAGAAATAAGCGATGCCGCGCGGCAGCTCCACACCCTCCTGCTGGTACCAGCGATCATCGGTGAGGTAGTCGCGCAGTTCCTCGGCGGCGACTCCGAGGCGGCGGAGGAACCCGCGGTCGGCGGCCAGCTCGGCGAGCCGGGACGCGGAGACCGTGCTGAGCATCCGCACCGGATCGCCCCCGGCCGCGGCCCACCCCTCGGGATCGACCGAGCGCAGCAGCTCTCGGGTCTCGGGATGCCAGGACCAGCGCAGGTTCAGCGCCAGCTCCTGGAGCGGTAGCAGGGACTCCGGAAGGACGGGACGAACGGAGAATCGACGAATGGCCTTCACCATTCGAAGGTAGCGGCGCACACGGGCGTGTCGCGAGAGCTTCGGGAGGATTGGGCCGGCGGAGGTACGGCGTGTCGCCCGGAATCCGGGTCTGCGAACGCCGTTCCCCGGAGAGCGGACGCCCCCGACGGGCCCGGAATCACCGCGTCCGGGAGCGGATCCAACCCCCGCACCGGTCGGGAAGTTGGTCCCCGCACCGGTCCCCCGGTGGGTTTCGGGGCGTTCTCCTTCAAGGCGTGAAGATGCCGATGGCCGGCCGGTTTCCGCCCCTGCTCTCCTCCCGGGCGCCCTGTCCGGGACACCCCGATCGGCCGTCACCCGACCGCCGGGCGGCGGGGCCCCGGCGGTCGGGCGCCCCCGGGCGGGGACCGCTCCCCGAGCCGGGAACGCCCCGGGGCCGGGCCCCTTCCTCCGGCCCCGGGCGGGGACCGCCACCGCCGGGCGGCAGGGACACATGGGAAGGGCCCGGGAGGAAGTCACCCGGCGGGGAGGTGTCCCCTCAGCCGGGCGCGAAGAAACTCCCGGAAATCCTCCAGTCGCCGCACGTCCGTTCCCGGTTCCGGGGGCAGGGATCCGAGCTCCTCCAGGATGGGAGAAGCGAACACCCCGATCATCTCGGCGTCATGGAGGAAGTCGATTTCCCTTTCGGCCTCATCCCATCGGGAGCAGGCACAGTGGACCGGCACCGAACACGCCCTCGCACGCATCCCTTCCATCCCTCCCCGCTGCACGGATTTCGTGAATGCGCTCCTCGCCCGTTCCCACCACCGTCGGGCCTCCTCCTGCCCCATCACTCGATACGTCACGGCCATCTCGTAATATCCTTCCCCGTTTTTCGGGTTGATTTCGATGGCACGACGCAGGTCGGTCAGCGCGGACTCGTGGTTTCCCAGAATCCGATGGGTTCGGCCACGCGCGACGAGGGCCGGATCGGATTTTGGAGCAACCTTGATGGCATGGTTGAGGTCTGCCATCGCCGCGGCGGGGTCGCCCAGTGACCTGTGCACCTCCCCGCGCTTGATGCGGGCGATAACGTTATCGTAATCGATCCGGACGGCACGGTTGAGGTCGACGAGGGCGGCGTCATGGTCACCCAGAACGTGGCGTGAATTACCCCTGATAATTCGAAAGCCCGCAACATCGGGTTTGAGCCCGATGACGCGATCGAAATCGGTGAGGGCGGCAGCGTGCTCGCCGAGCAGTTGACGGTTTTCTCCACGGGCGTTCCAAGCCCAGACGTAGTCGGGATCAAGTTCGATGGCGCGGTCGAAATCCCTGCGTGCGGCGGCGTGGTCGGCGACGCCGATGTACTGACGACCGCGGAGGGTGTGGGCCCGGGCCCGTTCCCGAACGGGGAGACCGGGTGCGGTGGTCAGGTGTCCGAGAACGGCGATGCGGCCCTCCGCACCCTCGGTTCGGGGCGTGAGGCGCACCGCCCAGTCGAGGGTGGGCCGATGACCGCCCCCGCTTCCGGCGCGGTGAAGCGCCGTGGCCCATGTACTCAGACTTTCCGAACCCCGGGCGCAGGCTTGGATGGCGTCGGTCAGCGCCTCGGGGAGGGCCCGGTCGGGTTCGGCGCACAGCAGGTGGTGGATCTCCGCGGTGCGGTGGGCGCGCCACCGCTCGTCACCCCACTGCCGGGCACCATGAGTGGTGAGGTGGACTTCGAGGGCTTCGCGTTCGCGGGCGTGGCGGTCGGCCAGGCGTGTGTGGAGTTCGCGCCGGCGGTGGGGGGAGCGGGTGCGGTGCAGGCGCAGCATCTGTTCGCGCACCAGCTGGTGGTAGCGGTAGCGTCCGCCGTCGGCGGTCACGAACGGCAGTCTCCCCAGCCACCCGCACTCCTCCTCCGGCCGATCATCACCGAGAAGGGCCCGGTGGATGTCCTCGTCGATCTCCATCGGCAGGGCGCAGGCCGCGATGGCCTCCCGGCGGGCGGGGTCGTCCTGTCCGGTGAGGAAGCGTTCCACGGCCGTCTCGGCCGGGTCGCCGATCTGTCCGGGGTCGGTGGGGCGGGCTTGGGCGAGCATGTCCACCAGCACCGGCAGCCCTCCGGTCAGCCGCAGGATGGTCGCCACCACCGACTCCTCCACCACCCCGTGGCGGGCCAGCAGTTCGGTGGCCTCGGTGTCGGTGAAGGGCTCCAGCGATATCCGCACCACGTCCCGGGCCGTCTCCCCCCACACGCCTGGGGTCAACGCGCTCTGCCCGGCCATCACCGCGATCACGTTCAGCGGCAGCTCCCCGTACCGCTCCCCGGCCACCACATCACGCACCCACTCCTCCACACCCGGGCCGATCCGCTCCCACACGTCGAGGATCACCACCACCGACCGCCGGTCCCGGGCCGCCTCCGTCAGGTCCTCGACGAACACCGGCGTCAGCTCACCCACCGGGTCCAGCACCAACTGCGCGTCCCGCCGATCCTTGACCCGTGTGCGCACCGCCCGCGCCCAATCCAGGCCACGCGCCAGTTGATCGGCGCCCACCGCCCCGGCGGGATCACCCAGCAGCAGACCCGCGCCGGCCAACACACCGCGAGCGGCCAACGAGGCGGGCACCGACGGCCCACCCTCCCCGTCCACCCCGGGCAACACCGCGC
>NZ_VKHT01001580.1 GCF_014141535.1 Streptomyces alkaliphilus
GGTCAACCCGCTTTCCGACCCCCTCCGGCGCCCCGCCGGCGACGGGTGGGCAGGCCCGAGGGAAACGGCCCCCGGGTCAGCGCCGGGGAGGGCGGCGGAACCGCCGCCCCGCCGTCGGTGGGCATCGCTCCCGGCCGCTGCTCCGCCGGCCCGTCCGGCACCAGCCGCAGCACCCGGCAGGACTCCGCCCACCGCGCGACCGTCCCCTCCGGATCCACGGCGTTGAGCCGCTTGCCGCGCAGCTCGGCGACCGCCGCCTCCCACTCGGCGCCCCCCGGCTTCGGCTCCACCACCCGGGCCGGCCAGACCACCAGCCGACCGCCCTTGTCCTTGCCGCGCGCGCTCACCGTCGCCCGGGCGCCGGCGGCCAGCCCCAGACCCTCCAGCGGCTGTTCGCCCGGTCCGCCCACCAGGCAGACCGCGCCCTCGTGCCAGACGTGCCACAGCGGACGCACTGCCCCGCGCGGACCGCGCACCCACACCAGCGCGGACTTCCGGGCGGTCTCCTCGATCAGGGCGAGGTCGCCGGCCGGCACGGCCGTTCCGGGGGTCCCGGGAGCGGCGGGAGTGGCGTCGGAACGGGGAGCGGACGGGGGCACGGACGTCATGGCGCGAGCCTAGGCCCTCACGGGCCCCCGCGTCCGCCCCCGGGAGCCGGGATCGGAGGGGGCGGACGCGGGGGCCCGTGAGGGCC
>NZ_VKHT01001581.1 GCF_014141535.1 Streptomyces alkaliphilus
GACCTGACGAGTGATCCCTTCCCGCACGGCGACTGGGGCGAGCCCGCGGCGCGCCTGGACGAGTTGTACCGCCGGGTGGAGGCCGAGGCGCTGCGGACCGTGGAGTGGTACCTGACCGACCGCCGGTGGAAGCGGGGCACCGCACGGGCGCTGCGTCTGGGCTCGGTGCTGGGCGCCGCGGCGGGTCTCGCGCTGCCGCTGCTGGAGGCCGTCGGCGTCGCCGGGGCCGGACCGTGGGGGTACCCCCTGCTGCTGGGTGCCGTCGCCTGCCTGGCCTGCGACCGCTGGTTCGGCCTGACCTCCGGCTGGATGCGGGACGTCGCCACCGCGCAGGCGGTGCAGCGACGCCTGGAGGCGCTGCGGTACGAGTGGGCGACGGAGAACGTTCGCGAGGCGCTCGGGCCGACGGAGGGCACGGCGGGCGAGGCGGCGGAGCGCTGTCTGGGCCTGCTGCGGCGCTTCTCCGAGGACGTCACGGAGCTGGTGCGCGCGGAGACCGCCGACTGGATGCTGGAGTTCCGGGGCGGGGGGAGCGCGCTGCTCACCCAGGCCGGCGCCGTGATCGGGGGCGGCGGCCGGGAGGAGGGTTCGGCCGCCGGCCGGGTGGCGGCGGGACGCTTCCCGTCCGTGCCGCCCGGGGCACGGCCGAGCATGCCGCGCCAGCGCCCCCCGGAGGGGCCCCGCCTGTAGG
>NZ_VKHT01001582.1 GCF_014141535.1 Streptomyces alkaliphilus
GTCCGGGGGCCCCGGATCGGCGACCCGCAGGATCCCGGCCGCCGTGCGGCCCGTCCCCACCAGCGCGACGGCCCGGGCCCCCGACAACTCGGCGGGGAGCTCGTGCAGCCGCTCCACGGCGGTCACCGCCCGCTCCGCGTACCCACCGGGCACCATGCCGAGGTGGGCCACGACCCGCCGCCCCAGCCACCACTCCGGGACGCCCGACCCGAGCGCGTCCACCGTGCCCGCCACCTCCCGGCCGGGCACCCCGGGCAGCTCCGGCAGCGGGAAGCCGCCCGCCCGGCCGGCGCGCAGGGCGGTGTCCAGCAGGTGCACGCCCGCCGCCTCGACCGCCATCCCCACCTCGCCGGGGCCGGGAGCGGGAGCGGGGACCTCCTCGGGACGCAGGTTCTCCGGCGGACCGAAGGCGTGCAGACGGATGGCGCGCATGACGGGCTCCTCCCCTCGTCCCGGCGGGCCGGGAACCGTGTGTCGCCGCCCGGTCGGACACCGGCACACCCCATGCTGAAACCTCGAGTTGCCCTGAGGTCAAGGCCGTGCGGGAGCCGGCCTCCCCGATCGGGTGCCGCGCCGTTCCCCGCCGGTTGTCGGTGCGGCCGGGCACACTGCCCCCATGCCCTCCCCCTGTCCCTTATACCCATCTGACGCGGCCGACGACGCGGCAAGTGTTTCACTGGGGGGTGC
>NZ_VKHT01001583.1 GCF_014141535.1 Streptomyces alkaliphilus
GCCATGGGGGAAGGGCTCCTTCGCGGGCGGCCGGCGGCCCGCATCACCGCGCGCCGCCATGGACGGAATCCTAGGTTCGCCCACCGTGGCGTTCAACACTTTGTTGAGCCCCGGGGGTGCCCGGATCACCCGGTCACGAGGGCGCGCCGCAGGTCCTTCGGGGTGTCGATGTCGGCGGGGTCGGCCACGTCCGAGCACTCCACGACCCGCACCCGGTCGGCGTGTTCCGCCAGGTAGGCGCGGGCGCCCCGGTCACCGCGTGCGGAGGCGACCACCCCGGGCAGGTGGTCGGCCCCGAGCAACACGGGGTGCCCCCGCTTCCCGCCGTACCCGGCGGTGACCAGGGCGCAGCGGAGTCCGCCGGGGGCCTCCCGGCCGGCCGCGATCACCCGGGCCGCCGCCGAGACCCCGATCCCGGGCTGGTCCACCAGCATCACCAACACGGCGTCGGCCGCCGGCGGGGGGTTCAGGCCGACGCGCAGCGAGGAGCCCATGCCCCGCTCCCAGGCCGGGTTGTCCACGATCTCGCGGGGTTTCGCGGACGAGGCGACCAATCGGGCCCGGACCCGTTCGGCGTCGGCGCCGATCACCACCCGCACCGGATCGCAGCCCGCGGCCGAGAGCACGGTGACGGCGCGTTCCGCCAGCGACCGCCCCCCCACCTCCAGCAGTGCCTTGGGC
>NZ_VKHT01001584.1 GCF_014141535.1 Streptomyces alkaliphilus
CCCTCCCCACCGTCGGGGTCCGCCGTCCCCGCCCCGACCGGCGCCGAACCGGCCGGGTGGACCAGGTACATCGCCTCCGAGAACAGGGGCACGCTCTCCACCCCGGGCTCGGGCCGGTCGGGCACGAAGTCGGACCCGTGGACCAACGCCGCGTCCAGGTCTCCGGCCCGCAGCGCGTCGCCCCCCGCCGCCGGGTCGATCTCCACGATCATCGGCTCCAGGGTGGGCCGGCGCTCGGCCGGGATGTCCAGCGCCCTCGGCACCAGTGAGCGACCGGCGGAGGGGAAGGCGCCGATCCGCACCGGACCCGCCGGACCCGACCGGGTCCCCGCCAACTCCGCGGCGGCCCGTTCCAGCCGTTCGAGCACCGCCTCCGCGTGCTCCACCAGGCGCAGGCCGGCCGGGGTGATGACGCGGCGCCCCGTCCTCTCCAGCAGGACCACCCCCGCCTCGCGCTCCAGCACCCCCAACTGCCGGGAGACGGCGGAAGGGCTGAACGCCAGGGCCTCGGCGACCGCCGCGATGGTGCCGCGCCGGGACAACTCCCGCAGCAGGCGCAGTCCGCGTACATCGAGCATCGGCTCGGCTTGTGCTCGGGGCCGGAAACATTCGCCGGCCCCGGGGCTTTCCGTCTCGCGATGCTGCCCCCATGGCCACCCACCTCCCGCCGACCGGCCTC
>NZ_VKHT01001585.1 GCF_014141535.1 Streptomyces alkaliphilus
GTTCTCCCCCGAGGTGCCCTCCCCCGGCCCGGCGGTCCTCACGGCGGTCCGGCGTCCCGGCCGGAAGGAACCGCGCAGGGTGAGCAGAAGCAGCACGGAGACGAGGGCTGCGGTCGCGTCGAAGAGGAAGGGCAGGGTGAGGGAGATCCCGATGAGGAGCCCGGTCACCGGTCGCCCCACGAACTCCCCGAGCACCATCTGCGCGCCCATCAGGCGACCGTTGGCGGCCCGGAGCCGGTCCCGGGCCACCACGGCGGGAACGAGCACCTGGGTGGTGTTGTCGAAGACCACCTCGCACAGGCCCAACGCCAGGGCCAACAGGAAGAGGGCGGGCAGGCTCATCACCCCCGCCCACACCAGCAGACCGGCGATCGAGAGAACGGCGGCGCGCCCGACGTTCGCCCACACCATCAGCAGGCGGCGGTCGAAGCGGTCGGCCCACACCCCGGCGGGCAGGGGGAAGATCAGCCACGGCAACCGCACCGCGACCCCCATCAGCGCGACGAGGAAGGCGCTGTCGGTGAGGGTGGTGGTCAACCAGGGGATCGCGACGATCATCACCCCGTCGCCGATCTTGGATGCGGCGACGGCGGCCCACAGCCGACGGTAGGGGGCGCCGAGACCGCGCGGGGGACGTGATCCGTCGGCGGGCGCGCCGGGCCCCGGGGTGTCGGTCC
>NZ_VKHT01001586.1 GCF_014141535.1 Streptomyces alkaliphilus
GTCCCACCCACCGTGGTGCCGCGGTGCCCGTCGAGTTCCCGGCGGAACCCGTCGCCCGGGCCGCCCGCGCCGGGGGCACCACCGGTTTCGCAGTGGTAGCGACCGCTCTGGCCATCGCGCTGAACGCCCTCTCCGGCAGCCGGGACGTGGTCATCGGCATCCCGACCAGTGGACGCGCCCACCCCGACACCGCGAACATCCCGGGTTTCTTCGCCAACACCCTGCCGCTGCGCCTGACCGTGGACCCCCGTCTCACCACGGGCGCGACACTGGCCCTCACCCACCGCGCCCTCATGGAGGCGCATCAACACGCCGGCACCCCGTTCGAGGAGATCGTTCGGCATGCGGCGCCGACGCGGGGCCAGGGGAGCAGCCCGCTGTTCCAGGTCATGCTCACGCTCAACGAGACCCCGTCGCGCACCCTCGACCTCCCCGGCCTGGAGGTGACCAGGCTCGAGCTCCCCCCGGCGGATACTCAATTCGATTTCTCGTTCCATCTCGAACAGGACGAGGACGTCATCACCGGTTATCTCACCTACAGTACCGACCTCTACGCGGAAGAGACCGCCCGCCTCTTTTCGGAACGCCTTTCCGCCATCGTCTCCGCGTTGGCGGGTGATGTGGATGAGGTGGTGCGGGATGTGGGGGTGTTGTCGGTGGGTGAGTGTGTGCGGTT
>NZ_VKHT01001587.1 GCF_014141535.1 Streptomyces alkaliphilus
CGCAGGTGGTCGGCGGCCTGGTGTGCGGCGGCGGCCTGCTGGGCGTGGTGGTGGCGGGCGTGCCGGTGGGCGGTGGCGGTGATCAGGAAGAACAGCATGTCGATGACCATCGCGGTGGTGGCGCCGTCCTCACCGCGGCCCAGCGCGGGCCCGGCGTGGATCAGCTCCCTGGCGGCTCGGCGCAGCGCCCGGTCGTGGCCGCGTTCGGCGCGAATGTGGGAGCGGGAGGCCCGCTCGAACGCGCGGGCCGCTTCGTGCAGGGCGTGGCGGGTGTGGGCGGCGGAGGTGAGGGCGAGGGCGTCCAGGACCTCGCCGGTGGCGGCGATGTGCGCGGCGACCACGGCGTCCGGGCCGTGCTCGATGACCACCAGTGCTTTCCGCGCGGCCGTCGTCGCCCGGCGGCGGGCGACGGCCGGGTCGCCCGGTGCGGGAGAGGGGTCCGGGTGCGAAGCGGCGGGCTGGTCGTGCTGGGTGGTCCAGCGTTCCCGGACGCGGGGCAGGGAGAGGTCGGGGGCCAGCCGTGCGCCGGCGTAGAAGACCGGCTCGCCGTCCTTGTTGCGGTCCCCGGGCAGGGCCACCTTGTAGCCCAGCAGGTCACCGGAGGGCGCCACGCGCCGGCGGATCAGCAGACCGGCGGCGGCCAACCGTTCGAAGAACTCCTCCTCCCCCCACGCC
>NZ_VKHT01001588.1 GCF_014141535.1 Streptomyces alkaliphilus
GGGCCGGTGGGGGCGGTCCCGGTGTCCGTGGCGTCCGCCGCCTGCGCGTCCCCGGCGGGGGGAGTGGCGGGGACGTCCTCCTCGCCCGCCATCGTGGCGCCCGCGCCGGCGGCCCCGGCCGCGCCCCCTTCCGATGGCTCCGCCGGGGCGGACTCCCCCGCGATCAGCGCGGCGGCCCGGCCGGGATCGGTCACCTCCCGCAGCGCGGTGGTGAACTCCTCCCTCATGAGCTCCCGGGCCAGGCTCGCCAGGATGGACAGATGGTCGCGGTCCCCTCCGGCCGGCGCGGCGATCAGGAAGATCAGGTCGGCGGGCCCGTCCGAGGCGCCGAAGTCGATGCCCCCGGCACTGCGTCCGAAGGCCAGGGTGGGCTCGGTGACATGGACGCTGCGGCAGTGCGGGATGCCGATGCCGCCCTCCAGGCCGGTCGGCATCTGCGCCTCGCGCGCGGCCACGTCGGCGAGGAAGCCGTCGAGGTCGGTCACGCGTCCCCGGGCCGCCATGCGCTCGGCCAGCGCCCGGGTGGCGTCTTCCCTGGTGGTGGCGGAGAGGTCGAGATCGACCAGCTCCGCGCTGATCAAAGTGCTCATCACACGGCTCCGTTGGCGGGAGGGGGGACGACGCCCGAACCCCGTGCGGGTCCGGTCGCCGGGTCGGGGGGACGCCTGAGGGG
>NZ_VKHT01001589.1 GCF_014141535.1 Streptomyces alkaliphilus
ACCACGCCCCGTCGCAGTCCGATCAGCCACCCCGCCGCCGACAGCAGCACCACCGCCTGCCAGGGCTCCGACAGCGCCAGCGCCAGCGGCACCGTCGACCCGGCGATCGCACCCACCACCGCCGGCCCGGCGCCGTGGAAGAAGCCCCTCACGGCGGGGACGGCCCGCAACCGGTCCAACGACCGCCCGCCCCACACCACCAACAGGAACGACGGCCCGAAGGCGACCACCGCCGCCACCAGGGCACCGAGCAACCCGCCGGCCGCCCATCCCACCACCGAGACCGTCTGCACCACCGGGCCGGGGGTGATCTGCCCCAGCGCCACCGCGTTCAGGAACTCGGGATCGGTCATCCAGCCGTGCCGCTCCACGGCGTCGTCGTGCATCAGCGGAATGATCACGAAACCGCCGCCGTAGGACAGCGCGCCCACCTTGTACGCGGTCCAGGTCAGTGCGGAGAGGCCGGCGGCCAGGGCGGTGGCGGGGAGCGCGGCGAGCAACAGCCACAGCCGGCGGTCGGTCCGGGGCCGTCGGTTCCCCGGCCCCGGACCGGGAGCGGCCCCGCCCGGTGACCTTGTCGGCTCACCCGCCCCCGTCGTGCTCCCGGCACGGGCCGCCCGGCGCACGCCGGTCTCCACCAGTCCGGCCCCGATGAGCACGAGCACCAGCC
>NZ_VKHT01000159.1 GCF_014141535.1 Streptomyces alkaliphilus
CCTGCGGCTCGTCCGGCCCGGGACGACGCTCGGTGTCGGTGCGGCCCCGGGTCACCCCGGCGAGCGCGGCCGCCGCCCCCTGCCCCATGGCCGCAGCCGAACCGGCGGGCGGAGGGGGCGGGGGTCCGCCGGTGAAGGCCCCCGGGTCCTCGGCGGGGCCCGCAGGACCGGTCCCGGTGGGACGCAGCGCCGCGTCCGGCCCGGCCGGGGCCGGGGCGGCGTCCGCGCCGAAGGGCATGGTCCAGCTGGCCCACCGGCCGGGCGCGCCGGGGTCGGTCTCCGGAGCGGGGAGGAGCGGCTCGGTGCCGATCTCCGGTGGCCGGAAGTCCTGGCCGCCGGGGGCGGCGAGGGGATCGGCGGAGGTGTCGGTGTCCGGGACGGCGGGGGGCAGCTGGATGTGGGCGGTGGCCTCGGAGTCGTACTCCGCGCCCCAGCCGGTGCGCGGCAGCGGAACGCCCGGATACTCCGGGTGTTCGGGGTGTCGGCGGGGCCCCTCGAACCGGTCGTCGGCGGGCTCGTCCGCGCGCCGGGGCCGGTGCTCGTTCATGTCGCTCACGACAGCGCCCTTCCCAGTCCGCGGCGGGCCAGCGCCGCCACCGTGCGCCGCAGGTGCCGCAGCGCGGGGGACAGTTCGGCGGGCTCCCCGCCCTCCGGTCCCGGTTCGGGGTCCGGCACGCAGGCCGCCCCCACGTATTCGCCGAACGCGGCCAGCGCGTCCGGTGGCAACCGGCGTTCGCCGTCCCAGTCGACGAGCGACGCCACCCAGCGCTCGGCCTCCAGCGGGCGCAGCGGCATGGGGGCGACGGCTCCCACGGCGCAGCGCACCTCGCGGCGGACCGGGTCCAGCACCACGGAGACCGAGGCCAGCGCCCGGGCGGGACCGGTGCGACCGGTGGCCTTGAGGAAGGTCTGCGGGGCGTGCAGCAGGGGGACGCGGACGAAGGCGAGGAGTTCGGCCGGGCGCAGCCGCTCGCGGCCGGCCAGCAGGTGTCCCACCGGGATGCCGCGCTCGGAGCCCTCGGGGCCGACGACCACCAGGTGGGCCTCCAGCGCGGCCAGCACCGGCAGGGTGTCGCCGGTGGCGGCGCCGGTGATGATGTTGCCGCCCAGGGTTCCGGCGTTGCGCACCTGGGGCGGGCCGGCGGTGCGGGCGGCGGCGGCCAGGGCGGGAATGAGGGCGGCGAAGTCCGGGCGGCCCATGCGGGCGTGGGTCAGGCAGGCACCGAGGACGGCGTGACCGTCGCGGTACTCCCAGCCGCGCAGCTCACCCAGGCGGCCGAGGCCGACCAGGGCGGCGGGGCGCAACGATCCGGCGTTGACGTCCCCCATCAGATCGGTGCCGCCCGCCACGGGCACCGCGGCGGGCTCCGCGGCCAACGCCGCGACGGCCTCGTCGAGCGTGGCCGGGAGCGCGACCGGCTGCGCCGTGCGCGGTGCGTGCGTGCTCACTCCTGCTGCCCCTCTCGGGTGGAACCCGGCTCCCGAGCCGTACGGTACGTCCTCCCGACCCGGAGGTGGCAACTCTGGCATATTTTCCCGATCTGCAAACCGGGGGACGGCCCCTTTCGGGAGTTCTTCGGGGGTTTCCGGGGAGGATCGGCGGAGCGCCCGCTCGGCGGGCCGGGGCTCCGCGGGGCGCCGGGTCCGGGGACGACGGCGGGCGCCGGGCGCGCCGGCGGACGGCAGGGGCGCGTCGCGCGCCGGCTCACCCCGTCGGGGCACGGGGCGTCCCGACGCGCCGCACGGGCGCGCGCCGACCGGCGGGCGGCACGGGGCCGCCCGTGACGTGCGGCCGGCACGGCCGGGTACCGGCGGGAGGATCGGCCGGGGGTCGCCGGGGCCGCGCGGCCCCGGCGCGGGACTCAGCCCTTGTCGCCCTTGCCGCCGCCCTTGCCGCCGCGACCGCCGAAGGCGCCCATGGACTCGTAGATCTCCTTGCACATGGGGCACACCGGGTATTTCTTGGGGTCCCGGCCGGGCACCCAGACCTTGCCGCAGAGCGCCACGACGGGGCTGCCGTCGATCGCGCTCGCCATGATCTTGTCCTTCTGGACGTAGTGCGCGAAACGCTCGTGGTCGCCGTCACCGTGGGTCGTCTGCGGGGTGGGTTCGACGAGGGTGCCGGTACCCGTCCCGCGCTCGGGCTCAGGAGTGCTCATGGATCCCAAGCCTAATTGAGCGACGGGTCGTCCGGGTATGTGGCCAACAGGGCCAGGCCGGAACGCTGGCGCCGCAACACGGCGCGCCACAGACCCTCGGGGCGGGGTACCGAGACATCGCCCGGCTCGGAGTCCACGATGTACCAGGCGCCCTCGTCCAGCTCGCCCTCGAGTTGTTCGGCGCCCCACCCTGCGTAGCCGGCGAAGACCCGCAACGAGCCGACCTCCCCCGCGAGGACCTCGGGGGGCGCGTCGAGGTCCACCAGCCCGATCGAACCGTGCACGCGCCGCCAGCCGAGTGGTCCCTCTCCCGGCACCACGGCCAGGGCGAGCGCGGCGTCCAGTGCCACCGGCCCGCCCTGGAAGACGACCCCGGGTTCCCCGGCGAGCGCGGCCCAGGGTTCCAGCACCTCGGAGACGTCCACGGGAGTGGGGCGGTTGAGGACCACTCCGAGGGCTCCGTCCGCGTCGTGGTCGAGGACCAGGACGACGGAACGCGTGAAGTTGGGATCCGCCAGGGCGGGGGCGGCGACCAGCAGTCGCCCGGCGAGCGAGGACACCTCGGTCATGACGCCATGATTGCCCATCCGGGAGCCGGTCGGGAGGGCAACGGCGCATCGCGCCCCGGCGGATGCCCCCGGTGAGCGGGAACGGTCCGCCGGCATGTGACGGGCGGGTCACCCACATTTTTCGCACGGATGTCCGGAGTGGGTGGGCGGTCACCGCGCGGGGCACCCCGAACCCTCCTGACTCCCCGTCGAACGTTCGGCCGAAGGGCGCTCCGGGTCGGCCGGTGCCGGAATTCCCGCACGGGGCCGGCGGATCCCGCTCCCTCCGGTCGACCGGAAATCCGGCGGGGCCTCCCGGGATGTCCCGCCACCCGATCACCGGGAGTGTCCGAGGACACCATCCGGAACGGCGCGGAAAAGGCCGGTGGGAACACCTGCGAAAACACCCCCGGGGAGACCGACCGGGCGGCCTCCGCCGGATCCCCACCCCCCTCACCGGGGGAATGATCGGCCTGATTGTCCGATTACCATCGTGTCTGGTTCCCACCCCTTCCCGCAGATCGCGAGTTCCATGACCGACACCGACACCGATGACGTCCTGCTCGTCCGCGGCGGCACCCCGCTGGAGGGCGAGATCACCGTCCGCGGCGCGAAGAACCTGGTCCCCAAGGCCATGGTCGCCGCGCTCCTCGGCAGCGGCCCCAGCAGACTGCGGAACGTCCCCGACATCCGGGACGTGCGGGTGGTGCGCGGCCTCCTCCAACTGCACGGCGTGACCGTGCGGGCCGGGGAGGAGGACGGCGAGCTGGTGATGGACCCCTCACGGGTGGAGAGCGCCCACGTCGCGGACATCGACGCGCACGCCGGTTCCTCCCGCATTCCGATTCTCTTCTGCGGCCCGCTGCTGCACCGCCTGGGGCACGCCTTCATCCCCGGCCTGGGGGGCTGCGACATCGGCGGCCGGCCGGTCGACTTCCACTTCGACGTGTTGCGCAAATTCGGTGCCCGTATCGACAAGCGCGCCGACGGCCAGTACCTGGAGGCTCCGCAGCGCCTCCAGGGATGCAAAATCCGCCTGCCCTACCCCTCGGTGGGCGCCACCGAGCAGGTACTGCTCACCGCCGTGCTGGCGGAAGGGCTCACCGAGCTGACCAACGCGGCGGTGGAACCGGAGATCGAGGATTTGATCTGCGTCCTGCAGAAGATGGGCGCCATCATCTCCATGGACACCGACCGCACCATCCGGATCACCGGTGTGGACCACCTCGACGGGTACACCCACCGGGCGCTGCCGGACCGGCTGGAATCGGCCTCCTGGGCCAGTGCCGCGCTGGCGACCGGCGGCGACATCCTCGTGCGGGGCGCCGCCCAGCGCGAGATGATGACCTTCCTCAACGTCTACCGGAAGGTCGGCGGCGCGTTCGAGGTCACCGACGGGGGCATCCGCTTCCGGCACCCCGGCGGGCCGCTGAACTCCATCGCCCTGGAGACCGACGTGCACCCCGGTTTCCAGACCGACTGGCAGCAGCCGCTGGTGGTCGCCCTCACCCAGGCCACGGGGCTGTCGATCGTTCACGAGACCGTGTACGAGTCGCGGTTGGGCTTCACCGAGGCGCTGAACCAGATGGGTGCCCGGATCCAGCTCTACCGTGAGTGCCTGGGCGGCACGCCCTGCCGGTTCGGCCGGCGAAACTTCCTGCACTCCGCGGTGGTCTCCGGCCCCACCCGCCTGCAGGGCGGCGAGCTGGTCATCCCCGACCTGCGCGGCGGGTTCTCCTACCTGATCGCCGCGCTGGCCGCCGAGGGCACCTCGCGGGTGCACGGGATCGACCTGATCAACCGGGGCTACGAGAACTTCATGGAGAAGCTCGGCCGGCTGGGGGCCAAGGTCGAGCGTCCCTGAGCGGCCCGACGCCCCCGGCTCCGCCGGGGGCGTTCCGGAACGGGACGGGGCCCGGGGGTGTTCCGTCGAGAACACCCCCGGGCCCCGTCGACGGGGAATCCGGGTCCGTCCGTCGGCCGACCCGGCGGCCGGGCGGGTCGACGGACGGGGGACTCACTTGCCCTTGGCGGCGTCCTTGAGCTTCGAGCCCGCGGAGACCTTGACGCTGTAACCGGCGGGGATCTGGATGGGCTCGCCGGTCTGCGGGTTGCGGGCGGTACGGGCGGCCCGGTGGGTCCGCTCGAAGGTCAGGAAGCCGGGGATGGTGACCTTCTCATCGCCCTTGGCGACGACCTCGCCGGTCACCTCGGCGAGCGCGGCCAGCACGGCATCGGCGTCCTTGCGGGTCACCTCGGCGCGCTCGGACAGCGCGGCCACCAGCTCGGTGCGGTTCATAGTTCGTACTCCTGTGTGTTTCTTGCCGGTCAGGCGTGAGATCGAAGCCGATGGTGCCAGGGTGCTCGGACAGCTCCCCGGTCGGGTCCGCCTGTTCGGCCTCTCGCCCGAGTGTGCATCCTGCCCCCGGACCCGGCCGGAAAGCCAATCCGGCACCGCCCCGGCCAGGCGATCAGCCTACGGGTCCCGGGCCCCCGACCACGCACGACGCGCCGCCGAACGGGTCGCGAGTGCCGTGCGAACCACCCCGGCGGGGCATTCGGGAGCCGCCCGGCCCACCCGTGAGGGTGACGCCCGGGGCGGGGCCCGGAGCGTTCCGGGGCCGAGCGACACCCCGGCCGGTCGGCCCCGAAACGATCATCCCGCGCCGCGGGGCGGCCGTCCTCAGGCGTTCCCGGCGGGCTCCCCGGACGCCACGGTTTCCGCCGTCTCCGCCGTCTCCGCCGCCTCGGCGCGGGAGCGCTCGACGGCGTCGCGCACGGCGCCCGCCACCGCTCCGGAGACCTTCTCGTTGAAGACGCTGGGCACGATGTAGTTCGGGTTCAGCTCGTCCGGACCCACCACATCGGCCAGCGCGCGGGCGGCGGCCAGCATCATCCTCTCGTCCACCGCGCGGGACTGCGCGTCCAGCAGCCCCCGGAAGACCCCGGGGAAGACCAGCACGTTGTTGATCTGGTTGGGGAAGTCCGAGCGACCGGTGGCCACCACCGCCGCCGTCCGGCGGGCGACGGCCGGATCGATCTCCGGATCGGGATTGGCGAGCGCGAACACGATGGCGCCCTCCGCCATGGCCGCCACGTCCTCGGCGTCCAGCACGTCGGGGGCGGAGACACCGACGAAGACATCGGCCCCGACCACGGCCTCCTTGAGGGTGCCGGTGAGCCCGGTGGGGTTGGTGTTGTCGGCGATCCAGCGCAGCGGGGCGTCGCCGTCCGCGTCGGCCAGGTCCTCCCGACCCGCGTGGACCACGCCGTGGATGTCGGCGACCACGGCGTCCCGCACCCCGGCGGCGAGCAGCAGGCGCAGGATGGCCGTACCGGCGGCGCCCGCCCCGGACATCACCACCCGCACACCGCCCAGGTCCTTGCCGACCACCCGCAGTGCGTTGTGCAGGGCCGCGAGCACCACGATGGCGGTGCCGTGCTGGTCGTCGTGGAAGACCGGGATGTCCAGTGCCTCGCGCAGGCGCGCCTCGATCTCGAAGCAGCGCGGCGCGGAGATGTCCTCCAGGTTGATACCGGCGAAGCCGGGGGCGATGGCGCGGACGATCTCCACGATGGCGTCGGTGTCCTGGGTGTCCAGGCACAGCGGCCAGGCGTCGATCCCGGCGAACCGCTTGAACAGCGCCGCCTTGCCCTCCATGACCGGCAGCGCCGCCTTCGGCCCGATGTTGCCCAGTCCGAGGACGGCGGAGCCGTCGGTGACCACGGCGACGCTGTTGCGCTTGATGGTCAGCCGGCGGGCGTCCTCGGGATTGGCGGCGATCTGGGTGCACACCCGGGCCACACCGGGGGTGTAGATCATCGAGAGGTCGTCGCGGTTGCGAATGGGATGCTTGGCGCTCATCTCGATCTTGCCGCCGAGGTGCATCAGGAAGGTCCGGTCGGAGACCTTGCCGATGGTGACGCCCTCGATCGTCCGCAGCTTCTGCACGATCTCGTCGGCGTGGGCGGTGGAGGTCGCGGCCACCGTGACGTCGATGCGCAGACGCTCGTGGCCCGAGGCGGTGACGTCGAGGCCGGTCACGTGGCCGCCGGAGGACTCCACGACCGTGGTGAGCTGGCTGACGGCGGTGCCGCCGGCCGGCACCTCCAGTCGCACGGTCATCGAATAGGAGACGCTGGGCGCCGTTGCCATGGCGGAACTTCCTTCTCTGTCCCCGTGTGTGCCGAGGAGATCATCCGTGTGGTGCGCGACGGACACGGCGATCCGGGGGTTCGCCCGTTCCTCGCCCGACGGCGCGCCCCCGCATCGTCGCACTTACCGGCGGGTACGCGGTAATGCGTGGTATGTCGCGCGGATTCCGCCGGAAGTCGCCCCTCGACCCTAGAAGACGGGGCCGTCGCGGGCCGGCCCCCGAGTCCTCGAACCCGGGAACAATACGACCGCAACCCGGGGGCCGGCGGGTGGACGGGGGACCCGG
>NZ_VKHT01001590.1 GCF_014141535.1 Streptomyces alkaliphilus
CACCCATCCCGTCACCCCCCGAAAGAGGAATCCCGTGGCAGACATCATCGAGTCCGCCGGTGTCGTCCTGGCCTACGGCGTGGCCGGCTTCGCCGTCATGGCCCTCGGCTACCTGGCCCTGGACCTGGTCACCCCGCGCCGCCTGAGCTCGCTGATCTGGACCGAGCGCAACGTCGGCGCCGCCATCGTGATGAGCGGCCAGATGATCGGCGTGGGCCTCGTGGTCGCCGCCGCCATCAACGCCAGCGAGTTCCAGCGCGGTCTGGGGGTCGGCCTGGTCAGCACCCTGATCTACGGCCTCGCCGGGGTGATCGTGATGACGTTGGTCTTCGCCCTGGTCGGTATCCTCACCCCGGGCCGGATGGGCGCGACCGTGCTGGAGGACCGCGACGGACGCCCGCACCCCGCCGCCTGGGTCCAGGGAGCCATGTACATCGCCACCGCGGTGATGCTCACCGCGGCCCTGTCCTGATCGATCCGGCCCGACCGGCCGGGCCGGCACCGCCCCGGCCGGTCCGCCGCCGGATCCACCCGTCCCACCACCCAGCGGAGCACGCGGAATGAGCACCACCTCCGAGACCCCCGCGTCCGTCACCGCGCCCCCGGCCGGGGCGCCGGTGGACCCGGCGCCCCGGCCGGGGGCGCGGTGACGGACGCGGGGGTCTCGGA
>NZ_VKHT01001591.1 GCF_014141535.1 Streptomyces alkaliphilus
CCCATCGCCCGCCAGAGCACGGGCCTTGAGGCGGGTGTAGTCCTGCATGGCCCGCAGGGTGTGGTGGCGCTGGGCCTGGATGATGGCGGCCACATCGACTTCGGGAGCGGTGACGGCCATGGCGAGTTTGATGGCCAACTCGTCGCGGGCCGGTTGGGTGCGGTTCACGGGCTGCCCGTACCACTCGGCGAGCCGACGCCTCCCCTCTTCCGTGATGGCGTAGGGCTGTTGACGGCCATCGGCCTCCTCGTCCACCGCGGTGATCAACCCGTCGCGCTCCAGGCGTCCCAGGGTCGTGTAGACCTGACCGATGTTCAGCGGCCAGGTGGAGCCGGTGCAGGACTCGAACTCGGTGCGCAGCTGAGCGCCATGGCGCGGACCGTGCTCGAGGAGGGCGAGGAGCCCGTAGGGGATCGACATACCGAGTATGTATACCGAGTATGGTGGAGGGTGCGCAAGGGCCGTTTCGAGCCCTCACTCGAATGAGTGGACGAAGTCGGGAAAAGGGTTGGGAGCCCTCTCGATGCGGGATCACCGACTCGGCACCGCGGGAAGCGGAAGCGCCCCGACGTCACGGGCACGGGAACACCGCCACAGGAGCGGGCGGGGGCCACGCCGCACGCGGGGAAAGACGCGGGGCCAGGCGCGGAAGAGGAGGCGGGAGAGGG
>NZ_VKHT01001592.1 GCF_014141535.1 Streptomyces alkaliphilus
CCCCGGGCCCCCATCGCCACGCCCACGTCGGCGGCGGCCAGCGCCGGCGCGTCGTTGATGCCGTCGCCGACCATCACGGTGCCGGCCCGTTTCCGCTCGGCGCGCACCGCCGCCACCTTGTCCGCCGGGCTCTGCTCCGCCCGCACCGCGTCCAGCCCCAGCACGGCGGCGACCTCCCGGGCGGGTGCCTCCCGGTCGCCGGTGAGCATCACCAACCGGGTGATCCCCACCGACCGCAGCCGGCGCAGGGTGCGCGGGGCGTCGGGGCGCGGCGGGTCACCGAGCAGCACCGCCCCCAGCGGGTCACCGTCCACCACCACCCACACCACCGCCGCGCCGTCCAGCGTGGCCCCGTGCTCCACCCGCCGCACCGCCTCCGGCACCGGCGCGCCCGCCGGGAAGCGACCCACCAGGACCGGGCGACCGTCGACCGTCGCGGTGACCCCCCGGCCGGGCTCCTCGACCACCCGTTCCGGCACCGGGGGTCGGAGGCCACGCGCGCCCGCCTCCTCCACCAGCGCCCGGGCCAGCACGTGCGGCGAGAGTTGTTCGGCGGCCGCTGCCCACCGCAGCACCTCCGCCGTCGACGCCCCCGCCACCGGCACCACCGCGACCACCCGGGGGCGTCCGCCGGTGAGCGTCCCCGTCTTGTCCAGCAGCAC
>NZ_VKHT01001593.1 GCF_014141535.1 Streptomyces alkaliphilus
CGGCTCCCCCGCGCGGCGGTCGGCCTCCGTGACGGCGGCGACGGCGGCGGCCGTCTCCCGCGCCGGCCGCCCGACGCCGATGAGGGTCGCGGAGGCCGGCCCGGTCCAGTCGCCGTACCCGAGGAGGAAGAGGCGCGGTTCGTCCACCGAGCGGGTGCCCTCGACCGGGATCCGTCCCCGGGTGCGGCGCAGCCGCAGCGGGGCGAGGTGGGCGAGGGCGGGGCGGAAGCCGGTGCACAGGATGATCGCGTCGGCCGGGCGCACGGTGCCGTCCGCCCACCGGGGTTCCTCGGGTTCGAGCCGGTCGAACATCGGCAGGGCGGTGAGCGCGGCCCGGTCCCGGGCTTCGCGCACCGCCTCGGTGACCACCACGTCGCCGAGGGCCGCGACGCCGCCGGGATCGGGGCGGCCCGCCTCCAGGGCCCGGCGGCGGGCGGTGGCGGTGTCGAAGAGCGCGCGGCCGTCGATGTCGTCGGGCAGGAAGCGCGGCGGTCGACGGGCGACCCACAGAACCCGGGCGTGCGGGGCGAGGTCGGCGGCGATCTGCGCGCCGGAGTTGCCGCCACCCACCACGACCACGCGGCGGCCGGTGAACTCCTCCGGGCCCCGGTAATCGACGGTGTGCAGCACCCGCCCCCGGTAGCGGTCGCGGCCGGGGAG
>NZ_VKHT01001594.1 GCF_014141535.1 Streptomyces alkaliphilus
ATAGTCAGATTTGTATAAGAGAACGCCGATCATCTGCGCGGCGGCCCTCCTGCTGTGCGTCGTCGGTGTCCTGATCATCGCCGCCCTGGCGGCGCCGCGCGGCGGCCGGCGAAGGTCGTTCCGGCGGCCGGGGGGATCCGGTGTCGGCGACGCCGGCCGGACGGCTGCGCGATGGCCATTGGGGTCCGGTCGGGTCCGGCGCGACCCCCGGCTCCCCGAGGCCGCCGGTCTGTTGGCGGCCTGTCTGGCGGCCGGTGCCTCCCCGATGGCCGCCGCCGCGGCCGTGGGAGCGGCGTTGGACGGGCCCCTGGCGACCGCGCTGCGCCGTGCCGCCGCCGAACTGTCGCTGGGCGGCGACCCCGACCGGGTGTGGCCCCGGCTCGGGGAGATCCCCGACGCCGCCCGGTTGGCCCGGGCGCTCCGGTTGGCCGACCTCTCCGGGGCCCCCGTGGTGCGCACCGTGGCGCTGTTGGCCTCCGAACACCGGGCCCGGGAGGGGCGGGCCGCCCGGGCCCGGGTCCACCGGGCGGGCGTGCTGCTGACCCTGCCGCTGGGGTTGTGCTTCCTGCCGGCCTTCCTCCTGATCGGTGTGGCGCCGGTGGTGGTCGGGCTCGCCAGGACGCTCCTGTGAGCGGCGGCACGGTGACCCGCCCCTGCCC
>NZ_VKHT01001595.1 GCF_014141535.1 Streptomyces alkaliphilus
GGCGTCACGGTGAGGGGCGGGAACGCCCGAGGCGGGCGACACGGCACGGTGTCCACCGGGGGAGGAGAAGCCCGCTTGGAGACACGGGGAAGCGCCGGGAAGCACCCGCGGGCGCGGCGGGGCGCGGGGGAAACGGGACCATCGACCGCTCGGAGCGGCGGAGCGGGCCACGGCCGGGCCGCGCCCGGTGGGTACCGCTCGGAGTCGGGTACCGGACCCGGCTCAGTCGACGGCGTGGGCGGTGGGCCAGCTCATGCGGATGAGGCCGCCCCGGTCGTCACCGGTGACCTCGACCTCGTCCACCAGTGCGCTGATCACGGCCAGCCCCAATTCGTCGCCGTCGCCCCCCGCGCCGTCCCCGGAGGCGGTGGAGACCGAGGGACCGGGGGCGTCGTCGCCGACCTCGATCGCGAAACTCTTCTCCCCCTCGGTGAGGGAGACCCTCACCGGGCCGGTCAGTCCGAGCGTGGTGTGCAGCCCGACGGCCCGGCTGCACGCCTCCCCCACCGCCAGCCGCAACTCGTCGAGGGCGGACTCCTCCACCCCGGCCCGACGCGCCACGGCGGCGGCCACCAGCCGCGCGGTGCGGACGTGCTCCGGCGAGGCGCTGAAACGCAATTCGACGGTGGCCATGCTGCCATCCCCCTGGGTGGTGC
>NZ_VKHT01001596.1 GCF_014141535.1 Streptomyces alkaliphilus
TCGCCGGGCGGTGCCCCCCACCGGCCCGGGGAGGGGTGACCCGGCCGGGAGGCCCGGCGACGGTCAACCGACGGCGTCGCAGCACCGTCGACAAGCGGCGCAGGAGAAGTGCCGCCACGGGGACCAGGAGCACCGGAGCGATCCACCAGCCGGGCCCACCGGCCCCGGACACCCGGGCGAGGGTCTCCGCGAAGGCCGGGAACCAGGCGGCCGGGATGCCCGGTGGATCCGCTCCGGAGAACGGGACCGCGACCGCGAGATCGGTGATCCGGCCCGCCGGGAGGACGCCCGAGGGGGCCACGAGTCGCGGGGCGAGGGCGACCAGCGCCGGGGGGACGAGGAGAACGCCCGCGATTCCCACCACCCCGGCACGAAACACCGCGGCGAGCAGCGGGCCCAGCACGGCGCAGCCGACCGCCGGGCCGGCCCCCTCCACCACGGCCCGCAGCGCGGGCACGGGGGCCGCCGCCCCGGCGGCGGTCATCCCCTCCGCGGTCCCGGTGATCAGCGGGAACAGCACGGCCCCGACCGACGCGGCCGACGCGGACATCGCCAGGGCCGCGCCCGTGGCGACCACGATCGTCGCGGAGAGCGGGGCACACCGACGCACCCCGCCCACCCGGGGCAACAGACCGGGACGGCGCAGTTCCTGCC
>NZ_VKHT01001597.1 GCF_014141535.1 Streptomyces alkaliphilus
AGACAGCGGGCGGCGGCGGGGTGAGGCTGCGCAGTCCGCAGCGCTCGGGGTCGGCGTCCCTCGGCAGCAGCACGGAGACCGAGCCGTCCGCCCCGACCGTGATCCACACCCCCGACGCCGGTACGCCGGCGCCCGGGTCGCCGTCCGGGCGCAGCGCGCATCCCCGGTCGGTGCCGAACTCGTGCCGGCCCGGGCCCAGCCGCCACACCCGCCCCGCCCCGGGGCCCGAGACGTGCCGCAGTTCCACCGGGGTCGGGTCGCCCGGCGGGGGGAAGCGCACCGGACGCCCGGGCTCCGCCTCGCCCTCCGGCAGGGGCGCCCCCAGCCCCAACAGCGCCCCCTCGCGCACGCCGCAGGCGCTCAGCGGCAGGTCCGGATCGAGTCGGGTGGTGCCGTGGTAGAGGTCCGGCGGGGCGGTCCCCGCGTCGGCTCCGGCGGCGGTTGCGGTCCCGCTCCCGGTGGGGTCCCCGGCGGGTGGGGCGTCCTCCCCCTCCCGCGCGGCGGGCGCGCGGACCAGGGCGGGCAGCAGGTCCCCCACGGTGGCGCCCTCGGGCACGTCCAGCAGGTGATCCGTGCGCCGGCCCGAGGGATCGGCGGTGGTGACGGTGAGCTTCACGGTGGTGTCCAGCGGAGTCGTGCCGCCCGGTGGTGCGG
>NZ_VKHT01001598.1 GCF_014141535.1 Streptomyces alkaliphilus
ATAAGAGACCGGCCCCCGGCTCCCGGCTCCCGGTCGCGGCCCTACCTCACCCCGCCCGGCGCGGGCGCCGGTCGGTGGCCAGGGCCGCCAGGGAGACCAGCGCGGCGGCGGTGGTGCCGGCGGCCATGACGCCGCCCCGCGACCGCCAGGACATCACCGAGCGGGTCGAGCGGGCCGAGAGCAGCGAGGCGGTGCTCAGCCACGATCCGACCGACAGGACCGACAGCGCGGAGCCGACGGAGCCCAGCGACAGGAACGAGCCCACCGATCCGATGGACAGCGCCGATCCGGTGGAGCCGATCGACAGCACGGAGTCCCTGGACCACAGGGAGAGCACGGAGTCCGTGGAACCGACGCACAGCACGGAGTCGCGGGAGCGGACGGATCGCACGGAGTCGACGTTTCCGGAGCGACGGGCCCCGGCACGAGAGGGTTTCGGCATACCGCCATCGTGCCCCCGGGGAGTGGGTTCGCGCAGCCCGGCGCGGGTCCCTAGGCGTCCACGGCCCGTTCGGGCGGGAGGATGGCCGGGGTCGGGATGGTCCCGGCGGGAGCGGGAGTGGGCATGGTGGCGGACGGCATCGCGATCGGACCGGTGGTACGGGCGGCGGACGCCCCGGCGCGGGCGAACGAGGCCGACCCTGTCTCTTAT
>NZ_VKHT01001599.1 GCF_014141535.1 Streptomyces alkaliphilus
GTTTCCCGAGACCCCGTCACCCGCCCCCCACAGTCCGTCCGACCCCCGGGGACGTCGGCGGGGTGTCCGCTCCGGGCGCTACGCTGGCCGAATGACGCGAGCGGAGGAACCCGGGGCCGCGAGCCCCGCGGGTGGTGTCATCGACGAGGCACTGGCGACGGAGTCCCGGGAGCGCGCTCCCCGGGCGCTGTTGCGCCTACCCACCCTGCGCCGACTGTGGGAGGCACAGCTCGCCGGCGGCACGGCGGACGTCCTCGCCCTGCTGGTGCTGCTGGTGCTGACCTTTCAGGCCGCCGCGGTGGCCGGCGCGCTCGGCGGGGGTGAGCGCGGTGTCGTCCTGAGCCTGGCGCTGCTGCTCGCCGTCCGCATCGGCGCCGGTGTCCTGGTCGGCACACTGCTGTTGGACCCGCTGGCCAAACTGGTCTCCGCCGACGGTCCCCTGGACCGCCGGTGGACCCTGGTCGGTGCCGACGGCGTCCGGGTGGTCGCACTGGTGCTCGCCCCGCTGTGGGTGGACTGGACACCCGGCACCGCCTGGGTGTGGCTCCTGGTCACGGCCCTCGTCCTGGCCGTCGCCGAGCGGGTGTGGACCATCACCCGGGACGCCGCCGCCCCGGCCCTGCTGCCGCCCCCGCCGCCCGAGGGCGATGC
>NZ_VKHT01000016.1 GCF_014141535.1 Streptomyces alkaliphilus
CAGCCCTCCCGGGCGAGATGATGGGACAACCCTTGGTGGAGTGCCCACAAGCCCACCGGATCATCACCTCCGCGCACACCGGCGTTGCCCCGCCCCGGGACGGGGACCAGCAGGGGACCACACGTCGTGCGCGCCCCGCACCACCCTGCCCATTCCACACACCGTGACTTCCCTTTTTGTCTCAACTGCCCTGTTTTCAGGGCTATTTGGCCTAACCGGGGGTCAAGGGGGCGTGGGTTCAAATCCCGCCGTCCCGACGGTAGCCGGAAGGCGCTCCGAACAGGTGAAAGCCCTGATCGGAGCGCCTTTCATCATCTGACACCCCATCAGCCCGGCAGGGGTCCGGCGACCCCCTTGGGGACCGCCCGGGGACCAGAGGGGGGCCGGTGTCGGGAAGTACCCGTAGATCAGAGCACTTCTCCCCGGGAACCAGGATCACGAGTGTTCCGGCCCGGTTGTGGGAGGCCTACAACACCCGGCGGGTGGTCCCCGGCGGCTGCGGCAACCCGGGGGCGGGTGAGAGGCGCGCGCTCAGGGATCGCCCCGCCTCGGTGATCGAGCGCAGATCCGGATGCAGATAGCGCTGGGTGGTGGCCGGTGAGCCGTGCCCGGCGATCTTCCGCAGACCGGCGGCCATCATGTCGATCATCACGGCTCGACAACATCGTCCTCACATCCGCCCCGCTGGCGGCATCATCTGCCGCATGAGACACACCCGCACCACCGCCGTCCTGTTCACCGCTTTCACCCTCCTGGGCGCCCTCACCGCATGTGGTGCCGACAGCGGTGACGAAGGCGGCACCGGTGGTGAAGGCTCCTCCACCGAAGCCGGTGGAACGGAGGAAGCTCTCCGCGAGGCCGTCCAGGCCAACGTGGACGCCATCAACGGCGGCCGTGCCGACGCCGTGTACACCCTGCTCTCCGAGCGCTGCCGCACCCAAACCACCATGGAAGAGGTCGAGTTCAGCCTCGAGCTGATCAAGGAGTTGTACGGGGATCTCACCCTCGAAGATGTGACCGTCCACGAGGTGGATGGCCACACCGCCCTCGTGGAGGGGAAGACCGGCGTCGAGGCCCTGGACAGAGCGGAGGAGGAGGACGGCGGTGGTCGCTGGATCCACGAAGACGGCAACTGGCGCAACGACGAATGCGACGACACCGACACCGCGGAGGCCGAGGGGAACTTCGAGGAGGAAGACAGCGACCGCTCCGGCGCCGATCTCGCGCTCGGCGAGACCCACACCTGGGACGACGGTGTGGCCCTGACCCTCACCGAGGTCACGGAGATCCCCGCCGAGGGGATCGGCGAGTACGACTACGTATCCGAGGGGCAGACCCCCTTCACGGTGACGCTGACCATCGTCAACGACTCCGGGAGCCCGGTGGACCTCGACGACTTCTACGTCTCCGTCCAGGGCACCACCACAGGCGGAAGCGCTGATTCCGTCTACCTCGATGGCTCCGAATTTCTCGAAGGACGCCTGGCCGCGGGACAAACCCGGGAACACGAGGAACACTTCTCCTTCGACACCGAGAAGTACGGCCATGACCTCGTCATCGAGGCCAACCGGCCCTCCGACTTCCTGAACCCCGACTCCCCCGCGTGGATCGCGACCCTCGGTCGTTGACGTCCTCCCTCCCCTGAAGGGGAGGGATTCCCGCCCACCGCTCCGTCGACTGCTGGGGGGAGGGCGTTCCACGACCGGAGCCATGGCGTACACCGGCTCGGGTGGAACCCACTGCTGCCCGGGCCCCGCGCGAGGCCGCCGCGCGGGGCCCGGAACAGAGCCGGTCGTCGCACCCCGGTCCACGTGGTGCGGGTCGTCGTCCCGCTTCGCGTGTGGTCGCGGGACGGGGCGCTCATCCGTCCCGCAGGGCGGCGGCGGTGGCGGTGCCCTCGATCCGGTCGACCGGTCCCTGGTAGAGAACCCTGCCCCCGTGCCGGCCGGGGCCCGGACCGAGGTCGATGAGCCAGTCCGCGCGCCGGATGACATCGAGATTGTGTTCGATCACGACGACGGTGTGGCCCCGGTCGAGGAGCTGGCCGAGGACGTCCAGCAGCACCGTGGTGTCGCGCAGGTGCAGACCGGTGGTGGGCTCGTCGAGGACGTAGAGGGTCGGTTCGGTGGCCTCGCGCAGTTCCTTGGCGATCTTGACGCGCCGGCATTCACCACCGGACAGCGTCGTGAGGGGCTGGCCGAGGCGCAGATAGCCGAGTCCGACCCGCTCCAACTGCGTCAGGGCCTCGCGGATCCGCTTGTCCGGCAGCCTGCCGATGGCGTCGGTGATCGTCAGGTCGTCGATGTCGGCGATGGACAGTCCGTTGACCCGGTGGCGCAGCACCTCGTCGATGAACCGCCGTCCCCGGCAGGTCTCGCACACGGTCTCCTGACCGTCCATGAAGGCCAGGTCCGTGTGGATGACGCCCAGCCCCTTGCAGTCGGGGCAGGCTCCCTCGGAGTTGGCGCTGAACCGGTTGGCGGGCAGGCCGCTGTGCTCGGCGAAGAGCTTGCGGATGGCCGGGGCCGTCCCGGTGTAGGTGACGGGGGTGGAGCGGCGGTTGGTGCCGACCGGCTTCTGGTCGATCACGACCGCGTCGTGCTGGGCGACCATCTCCATCGCGAGGCTGGACTTCCCGGACCCCGCGACCCCGGTGAGGACCGTGAGGATCCCGGTGGGGATGTCGACGGTCAGTTCCTTGAGGTTGTTGCGGGTGGCGTTCGCCACCGTGATCGCACCGGTGGCCTTCCGCGGGCCGGTGGTGATCGGCACCCGCTCCTCGAGGGCGACGGCTGTCGCCGTGCGCGCCTTCCGGAGCTCGTCGAAGGTGCCCTGGAAAACCAGTTCCCCTCCCCCGGCGCCCGCGTCGGGCCCGATCTCGATGATCTGATCGGCGATCTCCATGACGGCGGGGTCGTGCTCGACGACGAGAACGGTGTTGCCCTTGTCGCGCAGCTGCCGCAGCAGGGTGGTCATGGAGGCGATGTCGTGCGGGTGGAGCCCGACGGTGGGCTCGTCGAAGACGTAGAGCATCTCGATGAGACTGCTGCCGAGGTGCTTGACGGTCTTGATCCGCTGCGACTCCCCGCCGGAAAGGGTGGTGGTCGCACGGCCGAGGTGGAGGTATCCCAGTCCGATGGTGACCATGGCCCGCAGTCTCTCCTCGAGGGCTGCCACGACCGGCGCGACGGAGGGGTCGGTCACCTTCCCCGGCACACCGAGGAGTTCGGTGATCTCCATGCGGGCCATCTCGCCGATGGTGAGACCCGCGACGGTGGCGGTGCGGGCGGCCTCGTTGAGGCGGTCGCCGTGGCAGTCGGGGCAGACCCGGGAGTGGGTGAAGCGGGCGATGACCTCCCTTTTGCGGTCGGAGAGGTTGTCGGTCGTGCGCAGGTGGATGCGCTCGAACCGCTCCACGATGCCCTCGTAGTCCTTGGGGGGCCTGGTGCCCAGGCGGGCGGCGTGCTCACCTCCGTGGAGCAGTGCCCGGCGCTCCTCCTGTGTCCATTCCCGCAGCGGGGTGTCGGCGTCGAAGCTGCCGATGTCGGCGTACCGGGAGTACCAGTAGCCGCAGTCCCCGAAGCCGGGCAGCAGGATCGCGCCCTCGGCCAGGGACTTGTCCAGGTCCAGGAACCGGTCGACGGCGCTCACCACGACCTCCCCGATTCCGGAGCAGGTCGGACACATGCCGGTGGGATCGTTGAAGGGGAATCGGTTCGACTCGCCCACGTGCGGCGAGCCGACACGGGAGAACAGCAACCGCAGGTGGGTCCAGGTGTCGGTAATCGTCCCCACCGTGGACCGGGCGTTCCCAGCGAGCCTGCGCTGATTGATCACCACGACCGGTGAGAGCCCTTCGATCCCTTCCGTTTCGGGGCGTGACCACTTCGGCAGTCGGTTGCGGACGAACGGCGGGTAGGTCTCGTTGAGCTGGTGCCCGGCCTCCGCCGCGATCGTGTCGAACACCAGGGACGACTTGCCCGACCCGGAGATCCCGACGAACACGACCAGTCGGCCGCGCGGAATCTCCACGTCCAGGCGCTTCAGGTTGTTGGTCCGGGCACTTCGGATACGGATCGTACGCTCCAGCATGTGGCAAGGCTACGAGCAGATGTGGCCACATTCCGACCGCGACTGCGAGAATGGGGGCATGGCGGATGTCACCCAACGCGTCCTCGCCCTGCTGGCCACGCTCCAGACCGGGCGCGCGTTCACCGGTGAGGAACTCGCGGCGCGCCTCGATGTCAGTCCCCGGACGCTGCGGCGCGACATCGACCGTCTCCGCGGCTACGGCTACCCCGTCAAAACCCGGCCCGGCCCCGGCGGTCACTACCGACTCGCGGCGGGAAGCGCCATGCCGCCCCTGGCGCTCGACGACGACGAGGCGATCGCGACCCTCCTCGGGCTGGCCACCCTCGCCTCCACCGGCAGCGCCGCCGAAGGCAGCGTGGACGAGGCCGCCACCCGGGCCTACGGCAAGGTCGACCAGTACCTTCCCAAGCGACTGCGCCACCGCGCCGCACACCTCCGGACGAGCCTGGAAACGGGCACCGCTCCCACTCCGAGCATCAGCGCCGACACACTGGCCTCACTGGCCGACGCCATCCGGCACCACACCGTCGTCACCTTCGACTACACCGGCCGGGACGGCTCGACCACGTCCCGGCGCGTCCACCCCTACCGCCACGTCCACCACCACCTGCGCTGGTACCTCCTCGCCCGGGACACCCGCAAGGACGACTGGCGCGTCTTCCGCATCGACCGCATCACCCGCCTCCGGATGTCCACCAGCTCCTACACTCCCCGTCCCCTGCCCGCCGACACCGCGCTCGACTACCTGCGCCGGGGATTCGACAAGCACCGCGAGCGCGTCGTGGTCACCGTGGACGCGCCCCTGCCCGTCGTCGCCGAGGCGTTCGCGTACCGGGATGTCGAACTCGTCGCTCTGGGCGAGCGGCGGACCAGGGCCGTCCTGATGCTCGACACCTGGCAGTGGCTGCTCCCGGACATCGCCTTCCTGGAGGCCGACTTCACCGTTGAGGAGCCGGCCGCTTTCCGGGACGCCCTTCGGGCCTTCGGCGCCCGCCTCCTCCGCCACGGGTGACGTCCCACGCGCTCTGCGCGGCCCCCCGCCGGACTTCCCCATGATGTTTTTCAGCGTCCCGCAAGAGGATCGCCGGCCTCCGGGCCCGGCCTGGCTGTTCCCCCTGTCGGTGGCAGGACCCGGGGTGTCCCCGGGTCGGGGAGGCTCCGTGGGAGCGGCCGTACCGACCCCCTGCCGGGGGTGACGCACTTCTCACCACGGCCTCCCCACCCTCGTAAAAGCGACAATCATTTTCATATAAGGTTCTCGAGGCGATCTTGTGCCCATCCCGGGGACGCCCCGTCGCCACTCGTCACGTCCCCACAGGAGAAACGTTGCGCCCGCATCGAGACCCGTTGCCACCCACTCGTCGTCCTCGCCGCACCCGGGCAATCACAGCGCTTGCGGCCTCCCTGGCACTGAGCACGCTGACCGCTTGCGCCGACAGCACTCCCCGGGAGCGGCCGGACCACGCGGAAAGCACCTCGCTGACCCTCGCCGTCGGGAACATCTCCGGTGGTGAGTTCGACCCGCTCAAGGGGTGGGGAACCCGTCCGGCCCAGATCCGGCCGATCCACAGCTCCCTGCTGAAGGCGAACTCGTCGTTGGAGTTCGAAGGTGACCTGGCCACGGACCACACCGTTTCCGAGGACGGGCTGGTCTGGACTCTGCCGCTGTGGCCCGAGGCGGCCTTCTCGAACGGAGATCCCGTCACCGCGCACGACGTGGAGTTCACCTAGACGTTGCTCAAGGAGGACGGCGTCCGGTTCGACCTGGGGTTCGTGGACCGGATCCGGGCGATCGACGACCACACCATCGAGTTCACGCTGACCGAGCCCCGGTCGACCTTCGTGAGCCAGCTCACCGAGATACCGATCCTCCCCGGGGATCACTACGGCGAGGGTTACTCGGCCGACCCGATCGGTTCGGGCCCCTACCGCGTCGTCGACTACCAGGACGGCCAGCAGCTGATCCTGGAGAGGAACCCGCACTGGTACGGCCCCACCCCCGGGTTCGACAAACTGACTTTCCTTTTCCTCACCGAGGACGCGGCCCTGGCAGCCGCCCGCGCCGGTGATGTCGATGTCCTGTACGTTCCGCCCACATTCGCCGGGCAGAAGCTCCCGGGGATGAGTCTGCACCGCTTCGAGAGCGTCGATTCACGCGGCCTGTCCCTGCCCACCCTGCCGGCAGGGGCTTCCGGCAGGATCAACGGCAAGGACGTGGAGGTCGGCAACGACGTGACCGCGGACCCGGCGATCCGACAGGCCCTCAACCTCGGGCTCGACCGGAAGGCGATCGTCGACATCGCGCTGCGGGGTTACGGACGTCCCGCCTATTCACTCGCCGACACCCTTCCCTGGTTCAACGAGGAGACCGTCTTCGAGGACGGTGACGTGGAAGGTGCCCGGGAGCTCCTGGCCGAAGCCGGCTGGGTCGACGAGAACGGCGACGGCATCGTGGAGAAGGACGGCCTGACCGCGTCCTTCACCCTGCTCCACCCGGCCGACGACAACCTCCGCAGCGACCTGGCCCTGGTCGTCGGTGAGCAGGCACGGGAGCTGGGGATCGACATCCGGATCAAGGGCACCAGTTGGGACGGCATCTTCGTGGACGGCAAGGCCAACGCCGTGACCTGGGGCGGTGGCCGGCACCATCCGCACCAGCTCTACGAGATGTACTCCACCGAGGAGCACAACGTCGGCTACAACAACATGCCGCACTACTCCAACGAGCAGGTCGATCGGGCTCTGGAGCAGGCGCTGGCCGCCACCGCCCAGGAAGAGGCCAACTCCTGGTGGAAGCGGGCCCAGTGGGACGGCACCACCGGCTTCGCCGGCCCCGGGGGGGGTGCCTCTATGTCTTTCGTCAAGGCGCCCAGGTTCGGTTTGGGATGGTTTGGCTTGTGGGGGTCATGCGGCGAGTTCGACATCCTCGGGGATGCGGGGCTCGTAGAAGGTGCCGTCCCGGAGCATGGCGAACAGGACGCTGATGCGTTGCCGGGCCAGGCGGAGGAGAGCCTGGGTGTGGGTTTTGCCGCGGGCTCGTTGTTTGTCGTAGTAGGTGCGGGAGGCTGGATCGGCGTTCATGCAGGCGAATGCGGAGAGGAACATGGCGCGTTTGAGCTGCCGGTTTCCGCCCCGGGGTGCGTGCTCGCCGTGGATCGAGGTCCCGGACGACTTGGTGGTCGGGGCCAGGCCGGCGTAGGAGGCGAGGTGGGCGGCGGTGGGGAAGCCGGTGCCGTCGCCGACGGTGACCAGCAGGACGGCGGCGGTCCTGACGCCGACGCCGGGCATCGACGTCAGGACCGGGGAAAGAGGGTGGGCCTCCAGCAGGGTGTTGATCTGGGCTTCCAGGGCCCGGCGCTGGGTGTGGACGGCGGCGAGCGAGGCGGCCAGGGAGGGGATCACGATGTCGAGGGTGCCGGTGCCGGGCACGACGACGGTCTGTTCGTCCAGGGCGTCGAAGACGTCGTCGATCAGCCGCTGGGCCATGCGCGGGGCCTTGGGCCGGATCAGTTCGACGAGTCTGCGGCGGCCGGCCTTTCGCAGGGCGGCCGGGGAGCCGTGACGTTCCAGGAGCCAGGTGACGGCCTGGTGGTCGAGGCGGGGGCCCAGGACTCGCTCCAGCGACGGGTGGAACTGGGTGAGCAGGCCGCGTATCCGGTTGCTGGTGCGGGTGGCCTCGGCCGCGAGGTCCTGGTCGAAGCCGACGAGCACGGTCAATTCGGCGGTGATCTCGTCGGTCGGTTCCAGCGAGCGCAGGGTGTGCGGCATGGTGCGGGCGGCGTCGGCAATGACCGCCGCGTCCTTCGCGTCGGTCTTTGCCTCGCCCGGGTAGAGATCGGCGATCCGGCGCATGGCCAGTCCGGGCAGGTAGGCGACCTTGCAGCCCGCGTCGCGGGCGACGGTCAACGGGAGAGCGCCGATCGAGGCGGGCTGGTCCACGATCACCAGGACGGTGCCGAACTTCGCGGTCAGCTTGTCGAAGACGGTCCGCAGCTTTGGCTCGCTGTTCGGCAGCTGCTTGTCGAAGACCTTCTTTCCGGCCGGGGTCAGCCCGTGGCCGTGATGGGTGCTCTTGCCGACGTCCAGGCCGAGGAACACGCCCACGTCTTCGGTGTCGAACATCGCGCCCTTCCCAGGGTGTTGACGGTGCCGGCCTCGGCAGCGGTGTCGTACTCGCGCATCCACGTTATGCAGACCTGCCATCCGCAAGCTGTCCGGCATTGCGCCGGACCGGGTGGCGGCCGGACCTCTCATCAGCGTCTCCGACGGCACCTCCCGGGCCCGGTGACACCACCCCCCGGGTCATGCCTTCGACAGGGGGACACAGTCATGCCGGGCCCGGAGGCCAGCAGCCCCGTTGCAGGACCGCGGAAAACATAACGGGGGACGCGCCGCTGGTGTGGCTGGCGCGGATCGACCACCTCTACTTCGTCGCCGACGGGGTGAGCCTGGGTGAGCAGCCGGTGCACGCGCACGGTCACGAATGGGCGCTGTTCAACAACATTGCGGATTGGCGCCGGGAGCAGTGAGCGGTGCTCTCGACAGCCGGTCCGTCACCGAGGCGCCCGGTCGGGTCCCGGCGGCGGTCCCCACGAGGGGACCGCGCCGGGGCCGGGGGCTCGCACGGGTCATCTGTGTCCGGGTGGCACGCCTGGTCGGCCTGCTGTTCGGTGTCTCGTTGTTGGCATTCACCCTGGTTTACCACTCCCCCGTGGATCCCATCGCGGCCTACATCGGGGCCGAGGCGAGCCCCACCGACGAGCAACTCGCCCAACTGCGTGAGTACTGGGGATTGGATCGCTCCTTCGCCGAGCAGTACCTTGCCTGGCTCGGTGCCGTACTCGGAGGCGACCTGGGGGTTTCCAGGCTCTACCAGGCGCCGGTTCTCGATGTCATCGCCGACCGGTTCATGATGTCGCTGGCCCTCATGGGCGTCGCCCGGCTGGTCTCCGGAGTACTCGGTTACGCTCTCGGAGTCATCGCCGCCATGAACCGGCACCGTCTGCTCGACCGTCTGATCTGCTGGTACAGCTACACCCTGGCGTCGACACCGACCTTTTGGCTCGCCATCCTCCTGCTCACCCTGTTCGCCGTCGTACTGGGCTGGTTTCCGGTCGGTCTGGCCGGGCCCGTCGGTGTGCCCGGGTCCGAGGTGACCATGGCCGAGCGCTTCCACCACTTCGTGCTCCCGGCCGCCACCCTCTCCGCACTGGGTGTCGCCACGATCGCCATGCACACGCGTGAGCGGATGTTGGACGTCCTCGACTCGGACTACGTCGCGTTCGCCCGCGCACGCGGCGAACACGGCCGGCGACTGTTCCGCAATCACGGACTGCGCAACTCGATCGTTCCCGCGCTCGCGCTCCAGTTCGCCTACTTCAGCGAACTCTTCGGCGGCTCCATCCTGGCCGAGCAGGTCTTCTCCTACCCGGGCCTGGGCTCCACCCTGGTCGACGCCGGTCTCGGGGGCGACGTACCGATGTTGCTGGGCATCGTCCTGCTCAGCTCGACCTTCGTCTTCGTCGGCAATCTCATCGCCGACATCCTCACCGTCCTGATCGACCCACGCACCCGGGACTCCCTATGAGCCACCCGTCCCCCGCTCCTCCGCGCACCACCCGCCGACGCAGCGCCTCCGTCGACCTGGCGATCGCCGCCGCCTGTGTGGGGGCGTTGCTCCTGGCGATCGTTGTCACCGCCTGGCTTCTCGACGAATCCTCTCTGCGCTCGCACGCCGGTGCACGGCTGATGCCCCCCGGGCCGGATCATCTTTTCGGCACCGACTGGCTCGGCCGGGACCTCTTCACGCGAACCATCATGGGCCTGCGCCTTTCCCTGACGGTCGGGGTGGTCACCGCGCTGTTGAGCGTCGCCGTGGCCACCGTCCTCGGGATCGCCGCAGCCCTCCTCGGAGGCTGGGTGGACGCGGTGATCTCCTGGCTGATCGATCTTTCCATCGGGATTCCGCACCTGGTCTTCATGGTGTTGGTGGCCTTCTCCGTGGGGGGAGGAATCAAGGGGATCGTGATCGGCATCTCCCTGACCCACTGGATGTCCCTGGCACGGCTCATCCGCGCCGATGTGCTGCATCTGCGCCACTCCGACTTCGTTCTCGCCTCCCGGGGGTTCGGCCGCTCCGAATGGTTCATCGCCCGACGACACCTCTTCGGCCAGGTGCTGCCCCAGGCACTGGTCGGTTTCGTGCTGATGTTCCCGCACGTGGTGCTCCATGAGGCGGCCCTGACATTCCTGGGCTTCGGCTTCTCGCCCCAGACCCCCGCCATCGGAATCCTGTTGCACGAGGGGATGCCCCACATCTCCAGTGGCATGTGGTGGATGGCGCTTTTCCCGGGCCTCTGCCTTCTCCTCGTGGTCCTCGCCTTCGCCCGGCTCGGCGACCGACTTCGAGTCCTGACCTCCTCTCCGGGCCAGGGCGGCTGACCATGATGACCACACCTCTGCTTTCCGTCAGGAATCTCACCGTGGGCTTCACCCACTACACCGGAACGCTCGGCCTGCGCCCGCGCGTTGTTCCGGCGGTGGAGGGCCTCGAGTTGGACATCGACCCCGGGGAGATTCTCGCGGTGATCGGCGCCAGCGGCTCCGGCAAGAGCCTCCTGGCCCATGCCATCGTCGGAATCCTGCCGAACACGGCCACCGTGAGCGGAGGGATCGACTACGACGGGACCCCTCTGGATTCGGCGCGTCTGCGGCGGTTGAGGGGGCGTGAGATCTCCTTCATCCCCCAGTCGGTGAATTACCCCGACCCGTTGATGCCCGTCGGTCGCCAGGTGCGCCTCACTCTGCCGCGTTCACGCGCCGCGCAACTTCAACAGGCTCTGTTCGCCCGGTATCACCTCGACGAGAAGGTGGCCCGACAGTATCCCCACGAACTTTCGGGCGGCATGCTGAGACGGGTCCTGTTCGCCACCGGTGTCACCGAGACGATGCGGCTGCTGATCGCCGACGAGCCCACCCCCGGGCTCCATCCGGCTGCCCTGCAGGAGGTTCTGTCACATCTCCGTGACCTGGCCGACGACGGGGCGGGTGTCCTGTTGATCACCCACGACCTGATCGCCGCCGCGGCGATCGCCGACCGGGTCGCCGTGATGCGTTCGGGCCGGGTGGTCACCGTGGAGTCGTCCTCCTCCTTCACCGGCCGGGGGGAAACGCTTCGACACGAGTACGCCCGCCGGCTCTGGCGGGCACTCCCCCGGCACGACTTCTGGGAGGGAGTCGCACCATGAGTCTTCGAGCGACGGACCTGGCATACCGCGTTCCCGGCGGTCACCAACTCTTCACCGGCCTCGACCTGCGGGTCGAGGCCGGGCAGGTGGTCGGCCTGACCGGGGAAAGCGGATGCGGCAAGTCCACTCTGGCCCGGATCCTCGCCGGCCATCTTCCTCCCACGACCGGCACCGTGCTCACCGACGGGTATCCGGTGAACGCGCCGGGACCGCGCCCGGTGCAGTTGGTGCAACAGCACCCCGAGAAAGCGGTCAACCCACGGTGGACCATGCGATCCGTGGTCGCGGAGGCGCACGACCCGGATCCCGCCCTCTGTGAGCGTCTCGGGATCCGAGCCGAGTGGTACGGCAGGCGTCCCGCCGAGCTGTCCGGTGGCGAGCTCCAACGATTCTGCCTTCTGCGGGCTCTCGGTCCACGAACCCGCTATCTGATAGCGGACGAGATGACAGCGATGTTCGACACTCTCACCCAAGCGGAACTGTTCGCCGTCGTGCGGGACATCGTGACCGAGCGCTCCATCGGCTTGCTGGTGATCAGCCACGACATCCCGCTTCTGGACCGGCTCTGCGACGAGATCGTGGCGATGCCCGAGCAGGCGTCCGCGGTCTCTCCGTGAGATCCCTCGCCCCGGGGTGCGACCGGTGCGGCCCGTTCCGACCGGGTTCGCCGTGAACCGTGACGGATGATTCCCCACGACCACTGAATGTCCGTTTCCCGATCCCCGGACCCGGCCTCCGGGGCTCCGGGGAAGGATGTGGGGGACAAGGAGGTTCCCTGCTCGGAACGTCTTCCGCCCCCGCGGGACCATCGCCTCGACGGAGGGCCGTCGTCCCCTGCCGAGGGGTCATCGGGAACCGGGGCCGCCCCCATCCTCCCCGGTGGGGAGGCCTCGGGAGACCGGCTTCTCGTTCCCCGTGGCTTCGGGCACCCCGGGCGTCCCCGCCGTCCGAGGACCCCACGCAGGCCCCGGGTCGTCTTCCCCCGGCTCGGATCCTGTCCTCTCGTCTCCGACTCCGAGATGTCCGCCACCCCGGATTCGTCGCCGGGCCGCGGCCACCCGGCTGCTACTCCTCCCGCTCGAAGTCCGCCTCGGCCCGCTCGCTGTCGAGATCGGACTGGGCTCCCCGGTAGACGTCGTGGACGAAGCCGCGGGCGGTCTCCCGGTCGAGCGCCCCGGCCAGCTCCATCAGGCGGGCGGTCCAGCTGTCGATGTGTTCGTCGTTGATGACTCCCATGAGTCCATGGTTCTCCGCCGCGGCTCTCCCGCAACTCGACCGGTCTCCCCCGCTCCGGCTGTTCCCACCATTCCGGCACGGTGTCGGGCGACCCGTCGGCGTACCCGGGTCCCGCCCGGGGCCCCGGGTCCCGGGCGGGAGCCCATCGAGCGGGCCCGTCACCGGCCCGTTCCCGGGGATCTCCCGCGTCGCGCGGGTGTCAACCGGCGCGACGGGAGGCGGCCCCGCCCTGTTGGAACCGGTCACGGAGGCGGGGGCCCGGGGGTCGGGAAGGCGCCGACCACCGGGAGCGGGCACCTGCGCCGCGCCCCTCGACGGCCTCGGTGGCGCACGCCGCGCCGCGCAGCCGGTGTATCGGAACGCGCGCCTCGGACGTCCGATCACCCGGAGGGGGCGGGACGGCGGCCGGTCACCGCTCCGTCGGCGGGGCCGGTTCGTTCCCGGGCGCCGGAGCCACCGGGACGCAAAGGCGTGACCGGTCGGGAGCAGGGCTTCGGGAGGCTCCCCCGGGAGTTGAATATGCAATCGGTTGTTGTCCAAGTCCCCTGAAGGACATGCCAAGTTCGCATTGCACTGCCGCATGTATTGACACTGTACAGACAAGAGGCAACGCTGTTTCCGCCATGTAACGCAATCGGTTGCAGGCGAACCCGCGTGCCGGGGGACTGCCGTGCACCGGTCCGCCGAGCCGTGCCCTCCCGCGGAGAAGGGACCTCGCATGTCGCCACACCGGACCACGCGTCGCCCCGTCCCGGGACGTGTTCGACGCACGGCATCGGAACCCACCGCTCGATCCCCCCGCGAACCGCACGCAGCGCTCGATGTCCCCGGCGGTCACCCCCACACGCGGGCCTCCGCGTCTCGTCGGTGACCGCCCCACCCCCACACCCGGACCGACCGCGCCGGACGGCGACGGCCCCGGCTCCGGATCAGCAGAGAGAAGGCAGGCATGAAACGTTCGATAGCGGTACGGCTCGGCGCCGTACTGACCACGGCGGCCCTCGCGGCCACGACCGGCGTGGTCCTGTCGACGACCGCCGCGACGGCGGCGACCGGAACGGCCACCGGTTACGCGTCCCAGAACGGCGGGACCACCGGCGGTGCCGGCGGCCAGGTGGTGCGGGCCACGACGGGGACCGCGATCCACGCGGCCCTGTGCAACCGGGCCAGCAGCAGCACCCCGATCATCATCGAGGTCCAGGGGACCATCAACCACGGCAACACCAGCAAGGTGTCGGGCAACAGCTGCAACACCGCCGACGACGTGATCGAGCTCAAGCAGATCAGCAACGTCACCCTGGTCGGGGTGGGCAACGGGGCGGTCTTCGACCAGCTCGGCATCCACGTCCGGGAAGCCAGCAACATCATCATCCAGAACGTCACGGTCCGGAACGTCAAGAAGTCGGGCTCTCCCACCTCCAACGGCGGCGACGCCATCGGCATGGAGAAGGACGTCCGCAACGTCTGGGTCGACCACGTGACCCTGGAGGCCTCCGGCGGCGAGGCACAGGGCTACGACGGCCTCTTCGACCTGAAGAACAACACCCAGTACGTCACGCTGTCCTACAGCATCCTGCGCAACTCCGGCCGCGGCGGTCTCGTCGGATCCAGCGAGAGCGACCGCTCCAACAGCTTCATCACCTACCACCACAACCGGTTCGAGAACCTGGACTCCCGCGCCCCCCTGATGCGCGGCGGGGTGGCCCACGTCTACAACAACCACTACGTGAACATCCGGGAGTCGGGCATCAACTCCCGCGCCGGGGCCCGCGTGCGGGTGGACAACAACTACTTCCAGAACTCCAAGGACGTCCTGGGCACCTTCTACACCAGTGAGGCCGGCTTCTGGCACACCAACGGGAACATCCTCGACAGGGTGACCTGGTCCTCCCCCGGCAGCCAGACCAACCCCGCCGGGCCCGGCATGCAGTCCACCACCAGCGTGAGCATCCCCTACTCCCACCGTCTGGACGGGGCCAACTGCGTACCGGACCTGGTGAACCGACTGGCGGGCGCCAACAAGGGCGTGCAGTTCTCGAACGGCAGCTGCTCGCCGACCACACCGCCCCCCACCACGCCGCCTCCGACCGACCCGCCGAGCGGGACCAACCTCAGCCTCGCCTCCAACGCCGGCGCGGACGGGTCCAGCAAGGCATCGGGAACGAGCTACGGCAACGTGCGCGACGGCAGCATGAACACCCACTGGTCCCCGTCCGGCTCGACCGGGTCCGTCTCGATCAAATGGGGTTCGTCCACCACCGTGGCGCGGATCAACATTCGTGAGGCGGCCGGCTCCGAGGGCAACATCAGGTCCTGGAGGGTGATCAACCACGACACCGGCGCCGTCCTGGCCTCCGGGAACGGGGCGGGCGTCATCGGCTTCTCCCCCACCACCCTGCGCAAGATCACCTTCGAGATCACCGGATCGTCCGGTACGCCGAGGGTCGCCGAGTACGAGACCTACGCCAACTGACGGCGTCCCGCACGCGGCTCTCTCCGCCCCGTCCCACCGTCGCCCGGCGTTCCGCGGAACGCCGGGCGACGGCCCTGTCCGGAAGGTGGCCGACGGATGGTCAGTAGGGGTGCGCCCGATCCCGGTGGACCTCGGCGAGACGGTCGGCGTACTCCTCGGGGAAGGCGATGGTGTCGGGATTCCCGTCCGAGGTGTAGCGGTCGATGGTGCCGTCCACGAGGCGGTCCAGCCAGCGGGCGGAGCCGTACTCGGCGTCCTCGGCGTCCGGACCGGCGGAGCGGATCCGGGGGATGGCCCCGGCGTCGAAGGAACCGGCGAACGGCGACGGGGCGGGATTGGCACCCACCAGATACACGCCGTCGTGCCGATAGGTGTGGCCGTCGCTCTCCCCCTCCACGGCGAGGGCGGCGTTCGTCGGCATCACCCCGAAGGGAAGTGCCAGCGAGGTGACCTCGGTGCCCGGGGCCAGTTCGGCCATCACCGCGGCGTTTCCGGCGATTTCCCGCTGCACCTCCTCGTCCGTCAACTGTCCGAGGTGGGCGTGGCCGAGGGTGTGGTTGCCGATCTCGAAGCCGTGCTCCGTGAGCCATGGGAGGGCTTCCGGGGCGCCGGTCGCGGAGAAGGCGTTGTCGTTGACGAAGAAGGTGGCCGTGGGCCGGAACCCGGGGTGACGCTCCGCGACCTCCAGGAGGATGCCGACGGCGCTGTCCGGGATCGGCTTCCCGTCATCGTCGAGGGCGAACTGGCTGTTGGTGGAGTCGTCGAAGGTCAGCACGACCGGATGGGTGCCGGCCGGGATGTCGATCTCGCCGCGGCTGTACTCGCCGGCGGTCACCGGGACGTAGTTCTCCTCGGCCAGACGTTCGAGTTCCGCGCGGAAGTCCTCGGGGGTGCGGTCGTACACACCGGCCGGTTCCTCGACCAGTTGGTGGTACATGAGCACGGGCACCGAGCCCAGTTCGTTGGCCTCCACAGTCGCGGGGTCGGGCACCGTGTCGGTATCGGAGTCGGTATCCGAGCCGGAGTCGGTATCGGTGTCGGCCGACGGGGTCGGGTCCGCCGGCTCCCCCGGGGTGGGCGGGGGTCCTCCACCGGAACCCTCCACTCCGCCACCGGAGGCGGAACAGGCGCCGGCGAGGGTGGTCGCGGCGAGCACCGACAGGAGCGGGGCGAGGTACCCGCCCCGCGGGGGCCGGCGCGGGCGGAGGGGTGCGGAGGCCTCGACCGGGCCGGAACGGGAATTCATGGAGGGCTGTTCGCCCCTCCCTTCACGGATCTCGTGCGACGGACCGCCTTCCGCCGGCCACGGTACCCTCCGGCGCCGCGATCCCCGGGGTCCTGCGGACACCGGCGCGTCCCCCGCGCCCCGGGCGGACGGTTCAGGGGTTGTCCCAGGCCTCGGGGTCCTCGACGAGTCCGGTGACCTCCCGGGGCAGGGCTCCGGAGGCGATGTCCGCCAGCGACACGCCCTCGAGGATCTCGCGGACGTTGGCCCGTAGCGCGATCCACACCGGGAGCAGGGGTCGTGCGGCGCCCTCGTAGGAGAGTTCCGGCGGACGCACGCCCCGTACCGAGACCAGGGGGCCGTCGACGGTGCGGATGATGTCGGCGACGGTGATCGCGCCGGCGTCCCGGGCCAGGCGGTACCCGCCGTTGCCCCCGCGTTGGCTGGTGACCAGGCCACCCCGGCGCATGTCGTTGAGGATGCCCTCCAGGAACTTGTGCGGGATGTCCTGGGCCTCGGCGATGGCCTCGGCCTTGATCGGCGCGTCCTGCCGGGCCGCGGCGAGATGCAGTGCGGCCCGCACGGCGTAGTCGACCCGGGCGGAGATGCGCATGGGGGAAGTATCCCGTACGCCTCCCGCCGGCGCCGGAGCGGTCCGGCGGCCTCAGCCCGGGTCGGCGGGCACGCCCCGGGAGGGGTAGAGGAAATGACTGCCGATGTCCCGGAAGCGGCGGGCGGCGGAGCCCCGCCCGATCAGCAGCCGGGCGTTGCGCCAGTGGCGGTCGAGGTCGGGGGTGTCGGCGAGTTCGGTGACCCGTGCCGTGATGCGCGGCACCGCCTCGGCGACGACGGCCTCGGTGGTCGCCACGAGGACGGCCACTTCCGCCCGGTCCGCCGCGGTCAGCCGCACTCCGCGACGGAGGGCGGCACCCATGGCGGCGCCGGCCCGATCGGCGACCGTCGAGGCGACGTGCAGGGAGGTCGCGAGCTCGCCCCAGGTGTGCAGGAGGTCGGCCTCCTCGGTGGGCTCACCGACGGGATCGTCGTCGAGGGTGTCCGGGAGGTGGACACGGTGTCCGGCCAGAATCGCGTCCCGGGCCTCGGCGAGGGCTCCCTCGGCGGTGCCCAGGGCCACCTGGACCAGCATCAGTGCGGTGGCGAGCGGGGCGAGGCCGGCGGACGGCGCCCTGCGGTACCCGTCCCCCTCGACCACGCCCAGCAGTGCCTCCGGTCCGAGCGTGACGTCCTGGAAGTCGACCAGGCCGGCGCCGCCGGCACGCTGTCCGGCTCGTTCGTGCTCCGGGAGCGGCTCGGTCTCCACTCCCTCGACGTCGGGATCGACCAACACGACCCGGGTGTCGCCGGTCGCCGAGCAGACCGCCCCGAGGACCAGTCGGTCCGCCACCGGGACGCCGGTGGCGAGGCGACGGCGGCCGTTGAGGACGTACCCTCCCCGGATCGGCGTGATGGTGAGGGAGCCGTGGCGCAACCGGGCCGATTCGGCGACGGAGCCGGCCCCGAGGTCACCGGCCAGCAGCCACGCGCGGTCCCCGGTACGGGGACCGGGCGGGAAGGCTCGTTCCGGAGAGCCGAGGAAGTGACCCGCACGGGACAACACGTGGTGCCTGGCGAGCAGTTCGGCGACCGAACTGTCCGCCACGGCGATCGCGCGCACCACCGCGCAGGCGTCCTCCCAGGAAGGGTCCCGCTCGGTTCCCGGAGGGACGGTGAGTGCCGCGAGGAGGCCGGACTCGCGCAGCCGGGCCGTCTCGTCGAAGGGCGGGGCGCCGGCCCGATCCCTCTCGACGGCGTCCATCGCGAGGTCGTCGGCGAGGTCACGGACCACCCGGTCCCATGCCCCGACCCCGGGGGGCGAGGAGTGGAGGACATCGGTCATCACGACAGGTCCTCGCCACGGCGGATTCCCCACCGAGCGGGGCAGGGGTCTGCGGGAAGGGCGGCGCCGAACGCCGCCGCGTGCTGTGTTCCGTCCACGACACCCACTTTCCCGATCTTCCCTATGAGATTGGTGGGAATAGTGACCCGGGACGCCCGGCGAGGACAAGAGGTGACCGATGGGTGGACACCGGAGTGGACGAACGCCCGCTTCCCCGCATTGCCGCCGTCCACATGTCGGCATGTGGACGCTCCACCCCTCCCCTGGATCCCCGGACAGGGACAGAATTCCGAATAACAAGACACTTCGTCTCGATAAATGAACTTCCGTGGACACCGGGATGACGCCGTGCCACGGTTCCGGACATGTCCCGAGCCGGAACCCCCCTGGTCGGTCGGCCTCATGTCGACCTCGGCCGCGTCTTCAGCGCCGCCTGTACCACCCGCTGACCAGAACCACCGCGCGTTCCTCGACTCCGTCCCGGACCGCCCCGTCCGTCGACGGTGCCCGATCC